>CAYOLB010000375.1:0-3218 GCA_964404675.1 uncultured Atribacterota bacterium
TTATCTTTTTGACAACCTTTTTTTCTGGCATTCTAAAACAAATGCTATAACCCCTTCTTAAAATAGCTGTAGGGCTCAAAGCTATTATTTTTTCTCTATAATTATTCAATATATTTTCATTCATATTAATAATATGTTTAATATTTAAATTCAAACGATTTGTTAAATCATCCATAGTTTGCAGGTGCTGCAGTATTTTATTCCATGGACTTTGATATTTTAAACTTTCAATTGTATTTAAATATTTTTGCTCTTTTAACTCCAAGGTATGGCTAATAATACGATCGAGTTTATCTCTTAATAATCCAAGATGAATTAGCAGGTTATCTTTGTCCGGGATAGTCATTTCTGCAGCAGCAGATGGTGTAGGTGCACGAAGATCTGCCACAAAGTCCGATATCGTAAAATCAGTTTCATGGCCAACAGCAGAGACAATGGGTATCTTAGAATTATAGATTTCTCTAGCCAATAGTTCTTCGTTAAAGGCCCATAATTCCTCAATTGAGCCTCCTCCTCTGCCTATTATGATAAAATCAATCCCTGGAATCACTTCATTGAGGAACTTGATATTTTCTGCAATTTGGGAGGCAGCTTCAGTCCCCTGCACCTGTGCAGGTACAACAATGATATTAATATTGGGAAATCTCCTTAGGGTAATAGAAATTATATCTCTTATAGCTGCTCCAGTGGGTGAAGTTATCACAGCTATTTTCTTCGGAATTTTTGGCAAATCTTTTTTTAATTCCTGTTTAAATAATCCTTCAGCTTTTAATTTTTCTTTTAATTTTTCAAATGCTGCAAAAAGTGCCCCTTTGCCTGCTTCGTCCATTTGAAATACGTAAAACTGATATTCTCCTCTTTTTTCATAAACCCGCACATCACCAGTTGCACTTACTTCCATACCATCACAAGGGTCAAAACTCAATCCCAGGTTGCTTCCTCGAAACATAACACATTTTATCTGGCTTTTATCATCTTTTAGTACAAAATACATATGCCCTGATGAATGGTATTTAAAATTGCTTAACTCTCCAATAATAGTTACATTATGCAACATAGGATCAGAACTAAATAATTGTTGGATATACTTGGTAATATTAGTAACTGAAAAAACTTTTTTATTTAATTGGTTTGAAGACATAAGGAACCTGAATTTGATTCAATAATCATTAAATATAAACTACATTATCAACCATTTTTTTCAATTTTGCCCAGAACTCCATTAACAAAACCAAAGGAGCTCTCAGTGCTATATATTTTAGCTAATTCTACTGCTTCATTGATGGATACGCTTTTTGGTATATTATCAATAAAGACTATTTCGTAAATGGCAATACGTAATATATTTCTATCAATATTTGCCATCCTTTCAATAGACCAGTGATTGGCATGCTTTTTAATTAAAGGATCAATATCAGATAGCTTGCTAAGTACTCCTTTAACTAATTGAATAGAAAATTCAATAATGGCATCACTATTGTTCTGCTTCATAACCTCTTCAGTTTGGAATGTATAGCTGCTGGCTTCATCTACATTGCAATGAACCAAGTCAACCTGGAAAAGAATTTTGAGTGCCATTTCTCTAGATACTCTTCTATTCCCCATTGTTTCCTCATTATTTTTTCAAATTAGTATTTTTCTGTTATCCCAACGATTATTACTATAATGAACTAAAATATTTTTACAAACATTTCAGGTATTACTAAATTATCTTTATTTTTACTTATATCCTTATTTTTATTTTTATTTGGGTAAGAAATACCATTAATATGGATATTAATAGTATTTATATCCAAACCTGTCATTTCTTTTAATTTTTCCTTAACTTTTGCCTGAATTTCCCAGGTTAAATCTGGAATTCTTATTCCATAATGTACAACCAAAAAAAGGTTAATAATTATTGTTTCAGGTCTAATTTCAATTCTTATCTCCTGGTTAACCCCATCCATCTTGCTTTGAGCAGTTTTGGCCAATTTTTTACTAAATTCTTTTAATATAGTTTTCTTTGGACTAACAACACCTTTAATATCCTTCAATACCGAATGAATCAAAGATTCTAGGGTCATTCTAGAAATATTTATTTTTCCTTTGTCTGTAAAAATTGTTGCTAACTCCATAAAACTTCCTTTCTAGAGATCGTAATATCTTATCTTGTTTGCTTTAATTATTAAACTTCTTTTTATTGAACTCTTTCCTGGTATTTTTTATCACTTGTGCTTACTTTTATAACATCCCCTTCTTTAATAAAAAGTGGAACCTGTACCACTGCACCAGTTTCCAGTGTTGCAGTTTTCATGGCGCCTGATACAGTGTTGCCTTTTGCACCAGGAACCGTATCTACAACTTTCAGGGCTATACTTGCCGGAAGATCAACACCTATTACTTTTCCTTTCCAAAAGGTAATTTGTACATCATTTCCTTCTTTTAACAAATCAGCATAATCCCCAACCACCTCCTGGTTGATTGGAATTTGCTCATAGGTGTCTTTATCCATAAAGTAATAGTTATATCCATCATTGTATATATATTGCATGTCTTTTCGGTCAATAATTGCCTGTTCAAACTTCTCCCCTGAACGGAAAGTTCTATCGAGTACCGCTCCTGTTTGAAAATTTTTTAATTTTGTTCTAACAAAAGCACCTCCCTTTCCAGGCTTTACATGCTGAAATTCAACAATAGTATATAAATCTTGATCAAGTTCAATACTTAATCCATTTTTAAAATCACTTGTAGAAATCAAAGTCAATCCCCTTTCAATATCTTAAGTAAAATATTATTTATAGAATTATACAATAATTTTATGATTATATCACATATTAACTGCGAATAGTTATCAGTTTTCAGTTTACAGTTTTTAGTTAAATACAAAATGTAAATTTGTATTGCGTCGTGCGTATTACGTATCGAGTTAAAATCGTATACCGTATAACGTATACCGTATAACGTTCAAATTCTTTAATTAGCAATAATTACTAAGTTATAAATAAAAATTAATCAACATGAATACCAATTTATCGATTAACCAATTATTCTTGGTCTGCCAGTCTAGCGGTCACCCGGTCTGTCGGTCAAAATCTATGATTCAAGGTATATGTTGAAAAATAATCTTTTCATTTATCAATTTTTGTTTTTTTAATCAGTTTTTAGTTAAATACAGAAAACATAGAAAAATCGTTTTCAGTTTACAGTTAAATATAAATGCAAAACTACTAGTTGAA
>CAYOLB010000376.1:0-4476 GCA_964404675.1 uncultured Atribacterota bacterium
GCAGGAATCCAAAAAGAAATGTTCGGAACCAGAGATCTGGATAGTTTTTACGAAGGAAAAATTGCTGAGCACATAGTGGGTCAGGAACTTATGGCAGAAGATCAAAGTATTATAAAGAAAGTAGGATTCTGGGTTAGGGAAAAAAAACAGTCAAGTGCACAGGTCGATTATGTGATACCTTTTAAAAATTATCTTATACCTGTTGAAGTAAAAAAAGGAAAAGCTGGCAGACTTAGATCATTACATGAATACATGAATAGGGCTCCGCATAATTATGCAGTAAGAGTATATTCTGGTAGATTATCGATAGATAATGTTAAGACTACTCAAGGAAAGAAATATTTCCTTTTAAACCTGCCATTTTATCTGGTGGGAAAAATAAATGATTATTTGGATTGGTTCTTGCAAAAAATATGAAAGATTACATGAAATTATCATAGATACCTTTGAATTTATACTTTTGTTAGCATTTTTGAGTAATACGGGGTGCCGCCTCCAGACTATAAAATCCATATTTTATCCAATAATTATAAAACTTGACTTTGTAAATTATCGGTTTAAAATTAAGATATGATAAAAAGATCCTTATTAGGTGAATTAAAATCACATCTAACGAATAAACAATTCAGTTTAATTGTAGGTCCCAGACAGGCTGGAAAAACAACCCTTATGCTTTTGCTACGTGATTACCTGGAGAAAAAGGGTGAGAAAAGTGTTCTCCTCAATCTGGATATTGAATCAGATGCAGGATTTTTTTCATCCCAGGAAGAACTATTAAGCAAAATAAGACTTGAACTTGGAACTGAAAAGGGGTTTGTATTTATTGATGAAATACAGAGGAAGGAAAATGCAGGATTATTCTTGAAGGGCATCTATGATATGGGACTGCCCTATAAGTTTATTATTTCGGGATCGGGAAGCATTGAACTAAAAGAAAAGATCCATGAATCTCTTGCAGGACGTAAAAGGGTCTTTGAGCTATCTACAGTTTCATTCAGGGAATTTGTTGATTTCCGTACAAATTATAATTACAGTAACCGGATCGGTGAATTTTATAATATTGAAACACAAAAAACACATGCTCTGCTTAACGAATATCTGCATTTTGGCGGATATCCTAGAATAGTAACAGTAGACTCGGTTGAAGAAAAAAGAAAAGAGATGGAGGAGATATACCGTAGCTATATTGAAAAAGATATATCTTTACTCCTCAAGATCCAGAAGACTGAAAAGATTTCAGAACTTGCAAGACTTATGGCTTCGCAGATAGGAAGACTGGTTAACCATTATGAGATCTCAAATACATTGAATATAGCAACCGAGACACTGAAAAAATATCTATGGTATCTTGAAAAGACATTTATAATAAATAGAATAAATCCATTCTTTAAGAATGTGAGGAAAGAAATAACAAAGGCTCCGATATATTATTTTTACGATATTGGATTAAAAAACTATTCTTCAGGAGCATTTACAGCCACAGCTGATCTTCTGGACCGGGGTTTTCTGTTTCAAAATTTTATATATAACATTCTAAGAGATATTTATCCCTATGGTATGTTTTCAATAAAATTTTGGCGGACTCTGGATAAAGCTGAAGTAGATTTTATATTGTCATCCGGAGATAATCACGTCCCTATTGAGGTTAAATATAAATATATGAGATCTCCTGAAATCGATAGGTCATTTAGAAGTTTTATAAAAAAATATAATCCCCAAAAAGCAATTATTATAAATCTGGACTACAAAGATTCTGTAAAAATTGAAAATACAGAAGTCTTTTTTTTGCCATATTATGAGATGGAAAATAATATGGTATTTTAAAGTGCAAAAAAGAAAGTCTGGATCATACTTTTGTTAGCATTTTTGTGTAATAACGGGTGTCTCCAGGATTATATTATTTCTTAAATAAATCAAAATACATCATTATTTCATTCCAATATCTTTTAAAGATTATAATTAATTTTTATCTTAAACAATTAGCAAGAATGCCTTATAAGCATCCGGTATTGGCCTAAAGCACTTCAATCCCAGTTGGATTGTTATATTTACTGATGGAAGATATAATAATTTTTATGAAAGATATTCCCAAACCAAAAAAAATACTTCTTATATCAGCAGGATCATTTTTAGTTGGGGTGGGTATTGCAGGAATATTTATACCTATTCTTCCAACAACACCTTTCCTTCTGCTTGCAGCTGCCCTTTATGCAAGAAGTTCACAAAAGTTTTACAGTTGGCTTATAAATAACAGGATACTGGGCAGGTATATAAAAGACTACCGGGAAGGAAGAGGGATTCCGGTTAAGGTAAAGATAATTGCAATAACTTTATTGTGGGCCACAATCAGTTGCTCTGCCTATTTTGCTACTGATATATTATGGGTAAGGATCATATTGGTCACGGTTGCTATAGGAGTTTCAGTTCACATTATAAGGATAATGCCCAGAGATAAATATAAAACTGGTCAGTATAAATAACCTATGTAATTATATATAGACCATATAGATAACCTGGTTCTTTTAATATCAAATGCTCGTTGCTATGAGGAATTATTAGATGGCTATATTAGGGGTTAGTGAAATTTGTTAAAACGCTACAGGCAATATTGTCAGCATGATCACCAATTCTTTCAAGGTTTCTTAGAGTATCTGTAAATATAACATCTGTTCTGACATCACATGTTCCTTCTTTTAATCTTCTTATATGATTCTTTTTAAATTTCTTTTCGAAAGCATCGATCTGGTCTTCCATCTCAACTACTTTTTTAGCCAATTCTTTATCATCTTTTTTAAGAGATTTTATAGCATCATTATATGCAGATCTTGCTTTTTTGAACATCAAGTCCATTTCTTTCTTTGCTATTTCTGTGAACTTTTCTTCTTTATTTATTTTATCCATTGCAGAAACAGCTATATTATTTGAGAGATCTGCTGTTCTTTCAATATCTGTAATTGCATGTAATAATTTGATATGTATTTGATATTCTTTCTCGTTTAGCTCATTGGTTGGAATTCGGTCAACATAATTTTCTACAAAATAGCAAAGGTCATCGATTAAATCCTCATTTTTAAAAACTTCTTTAGCAGCTTTTTCATCATTTTTGATCAATGCTTTGTTGGAAAGATCAAGCATGTTCAAAGCAATTTTGGAAATCCTGTTTATTTCTCTTGAAGCTTGAGAAAGAGCCATAAAAGGGGTTCTTAGAAATCTTTCATCTAAATATTTTGATACCCTCTCTTCTGTTTTGGTAATCTCTCCCGGGATTATCTTCTTGGTTAGTATAACTAAAAAACGTGTGAATGGTAGTATCAGCAAAATAGAGATGATATTATAGATTGTATGGGCATTGGCAATCTGTCTGGGTAAATTGGCAGAGGTCATTCCTATCAAAGAGGAATAAGGCTGGATAAAAGGTATAAATATTGCAACTGTTACTACATTCATAAATATCTGAATGAAGGCTGCTCTTTTTGCTGATCTGCATGAGCCCAGAGAAGCAATAAATCCGGTTACGCATGTCCCGATGTTGGCCCCGAGTATAAGGGCAATTGCGGCAGGCAGGCTTATTACATTGCTCATACCCATTGCTATGACAAGACCTGTTGTAGCTGAGCTGCTCTGGATGACTCCAGTAAAAATAGCACCAGTAATTATACCAAGGATAGGTACCGAACCAAATCTTACCAGAGTATCAATAATAACCGGATAATCCATTATGCCTTTTGCGCCATCTGACATGGTTTTCATCCCCAGAAATAATATGCCGAAACCAAGTAGTATCTGTCCTATTTGACGGTAATTTCTAAACTTTGGAAATATATATAGTATGAAGCCGGCTATAATCATTAAAAGGAAAAAATTACCAATAGGGAATGCGACTATTTGTGCAGTTACAGTAGTCCCTATTTCCTGTCCCATTATTATTCCCACTGATTGTTCCAGTGTTAAGAGACCGGCATTCATTAAACCGATCTGGGTGACCATAGTCAGGCTGCTGCTCTGGATTAAAGTAGTGGTTACTGCCCCTACGAGGATGCCTTTATATTTGTTACTGGTCATTCTTTCAAGTAGCTTTTTTAACTTTGAGCCAGCAATCTTTTTTAAACCGTTACTTAACATCCTGATTCCAAAAAGAAATAGGGCAAGACCGGCAAAAACCTGTAAGATTATATCAAATTGCTTCATTGTCCCATCCCTGAGGATAAAATTGATAATCGATAATGAAATTGTAACTTGTAGCTTTTAAAAAATTTAAAAATATAAACATCGAAAATAATTTTATTATTTTTTTTATCATAATCATAGAAAAATTATAGGTTAAAACAAGAAATTATTTCATTAATCAAAAATTTAAAGCAATATTATTTTAGGTCTAAATTTTTTTATTGCCTGAAGTCGATTATATTTTAAGCTATTTAATATTTTAGAAAATTTTTATTTATTTTTAAGGCAGGGGAGTTATTGATATTGATG
>CAYOLB010000377.1:0-5023 GCA_964404675.1 uncultured Atribacterota bacterium
GTACAGAAGAAAAGAATCAAAGAATTGGAAAAGAATCTAAAATTATTGGATGAATATTATAAACTGGAAGAAAAACTTAATCAAGTCATTGCCAAAAATGAAGAACTTAAAAGACAATTAAAAAGTGCATACAAATATTAAATCACGGAAAAGCGGTTTAATATCTGCACATAAATTACAGTATTCAATGTTAATAATACTGATATTAAAGCGTTAACCAGAATAGACTGAAAATAAAATTATTTATATGCAGTGTCGATCATATTTTAAACCTATTATTGACAAAGATACTTTAGGAATATATAATTATGAGTGCACTCATATTTGAGTATACTCATAATTATATAATTGGGGTGAACCATGAACATAAGAGAATCTAAAAAAGCAAAAACAAGAATAAAAATAATAGATAAAGCCAGAGAGTTATTTTTAAGAGATGGCTACTTGAAAACTTCGACAGCAACAATTGCAAAGGAAGTAGAGATTGGTGAAGGTACTTTGTTTAACTATTTTCCAACCAAAGCAGAGCTTTTCATGAGTGTATTTATTAATCATGAAAAAATGAATACGAAGCGTGTGGAGGAATATTTTGACGATGATGCAGATGTTGCAAGTGCAATAGCAGAACGGATTATCGATGATCTTTCATCTTTTGAAAATATGAACAAAGGTATTCTGCGAGAGTATATTAGTGTGCTTTATCAACTCACTAATTTTGAGAGCAATGAAGCTATTCAATCAGTTCTTCGATTTGATAGCATGATTCTAATTCATGTGAAAGAACTAATTGAGCTCTTCCAAGACAATAATAAACTTAAGAAAAAGTTTGAAACAGATATTTTTTTAAACTGTGTCTATGGAGTTGTTTCAAATCTGTTGACCAATTATGTAATAAATGCTGACATGACATTTGAAACATTCAAGTTAGACTTGAAAAGACACGTGGTTTTTATACTATCCGGTAATCATTAATTAAGGAGTGATAGAAGAATTATGGGTAAAAAAAATTTGATATTTGCACCCGAAACGTTCAACATTGCGGAAACGACAAGAATGATTGAAGTGGCGAAATATTGTAAGGCACATTTTAATATCTATTTCTTTGGATATTCTGACAAATTTTCGTATCTCATTGAAGAAGCTGGTTTTGAGTTTAAGAGAATGGATCCATGGCTAACAGAAGAACAGATTGAGTATTTATGGAAGATAGATAGGATGGAAGTTTCTGGTAATCCATTTACTGAATCAGAACTATCAATTAGAGTGAAAAGTGAAACAAAACTATTTGACGAATTGAAGCCTGCAGCCGTTGTGACTGGGTTCACTCTAAGCACACCGATATCAACACGCGTTTCTAGGATTCCATTTGTATATATTATGCCATTTTCATACACACGCCCATTCTTTGAATCAGGGGTGGCAGAAATTCCTGAAATGTTTGATTTTAGATTATCAAGGGTTATTCCGGTCAAATGGCGAAGAATATTACTAAATTATTGGGGTTTAAATACACAAATGTGGATGAAGCCATTTCGTAAGGTCGCAAAAGACTATGGTCTAAATGGTTTTAAGAAGCTTATGGACATATTTGAAGGCGATTATAATTTGATTGCATCTGCACCTGAGCTCACAGGTGTTAAGGCTTTACCTAGAGATTGGAGCTATATAGGCCCAGTCTTTGCGAAGTTAGAAAATGAAATACCACAAAGCATTTATGAGATCCCAAAAGATAAACCGTTAATTTATTTTGCAATGGGTAGCTCGGCAAATAAAAGTATTTTAAAGGAAGTAATGGCAGCCTTTAATGGCATGCCTTATTATGTTGTATCTCCTATGAAGTTTCATTTAGAGAATGAAGGGTTTGTACCACCAGAAAATGTTTTTTTATATGATTGGTTACCTGCACATAAAATAAATGCACTAGCAGATATTGCTGTCTTGCATGGAGGAGAAGGGACAGTACAGACGGCATGCTCCTCCGGGAAACCTTTCATTGGTATTGGATTACAACCTGAACAAGAGGCTAATATTGATTACTGTGTTAGATATGGAAATGCTATAAAAATCCTAAGAAAAGACTTTTCAGCACAGAGGTTGCATAGTGCAATAGAAATTGTTTTGACTGATGCTCATATTCAACAAAAAGCCATAGAGATAAAAGAAGAGCTTTCTAAATATAACGGACCTGAAAATGCTGCCAAATTTATTATAAATAAGTTTGGAAGTAACGATGATTCCAAGACCAAAGCCAATGCTGGGAGGTATTATAGTGGTGGAAATAAAGAACTCTAAGAGGAATAAAATAATTAATACGAAGAATATCGACTGGAATTATCAGGGTAAGCCTAATTTTTCAGTAGGAACAGGTGCGACAAGGACTGAAAAGATCTTAGGGTGGGGATCGTGCTTTATAGTTCCAGGGATATTGATATTGGCTAATCATAGGACTGAGGTTTTGTCGAATGATATGTTTCTTCTAGCATTAACTCTATTTCTAGCTTTCGATGTTGGTGGAGGCGTTGTATGTAATTCACTAAACTCATGCAAAAGATTTTATCATAGCCCTGTTCGAAGCGAGGAAGGTATAATCGGGAGAATATTGAAAAACCATTTTTTATTTTCGTTGTTTCATATTCATCCAATTTTAGTATGGGGGTTGTTCTTAAAGGAAAGTATAGCATGGGGAGTACTGTGGTATATTCTGTTAAATATTTCTTCTATGGTTATATCAAAAATACCATTATATATCAAACGTCCAGTATCAATGGCTATTATTATGTTAGCTATAATGATGAATCAATATTTCATACCACCTGTAAATGGATTTGAATGGCTTATGCCGTTATTGTTCATTAAGATTGTCTACAGTCATATGGTGATGGAAGAACCATATAGGCCAGTAAGCATTGAAAGGATGTAACTGATGTTTATAATATTTGCCAGAACCTATATCAATCATAATATTTTTTCTTGAATATCTAAGGATGCTTGAAATGTGATAAGTTTTATGCCAATACTACTTGACCCTTACACTATGTGAGGGTTTAATATTAAGATGATTCACTTAAAAATAAGTAGGAAGGAGCAACCTGCATGCTCAAAATAGGTGATTTTTCTAAAATTGGAAAAGTGTCAATCAGAATGCTCAGGCATTATGATCAAATAGGTATTCTTAAACCAACCTGTATTGATAATAATACAGGATATCGAAGTTATTCTATAGACCAGCTGCCAAGACTTAATAGGATCATATTTTTAAAGAATATCGGATTTTCGCTGACAGAAGTCATGGAGTTAGTTGATGAACAGATCTCAATTGATGAAATGAAAGCAATGCTAGTTAAAAGGCAAAAGGACTTGGAGAATGAGATTAGCATGGCGCAAATCAATTTAAAAACAATTGTTGAACGTCTTCGTACAATAGAAAGCGAAGGTGATGTACCTAAATTCGATATCAGTATTAAGAGTACAGAATCCTATGTCTATGCTTCGCATAGAACAATAGTACCTCATTTGGATCAAATGGGAATATTTTGTTATAACATGTATGCAAAATTGTACAAAGAACTTAAAATGATGAATATTGTACCGATTGGCCCAGAAATCACATTTTACTTAAATGAAGAGTACAGTGAAACTGATCTTGATATGGAGACTGGAATTGTTGTTCCAAAGTCATGCTTAGAAAAGTTTCGAACAAATGAAACCGTACTTAATGCTAGGGTGATTGAGGCAGAAGGTCATATGGCATATGCAGTATATAGTGGACCATTTGAAGGCATAGAACAAGCGATAGTTGAGTTGCTTAAATGGGTTGTAAGTAATGATTGGCAAATCACGGGGGCACTTAGGGAGTTACATCTCTCAGGACCAGCTCACCCCAATGGCGAATTAGTAGAAAATGCAATTATCGAACTTCAAGTTCCAGTTTCAAAATTATTCTAAATTACCTCTTGACCCTCACATTATGTGAGGGTCTATTATTAGTATAATAATGGAAAGGTGGTAATTTTATGAATGAAGAACTACATGTAGTATTAGGAGCATCCGGATCCGTTGGCAAAAGTGTCATTGAGGAACTTCAAGCTAGAAAACTTAAGATTAGGGCTGTAGAGAGAAGCAAGACAATAAAAGGATTAGAAACAATCCATGCGGACTTGTTGGACTTTAATCAAGCGACTTATGCAATTACGGGAGCAACTCATGTTTATTTGTGTATAGGACTGCCATATAGTGCTTCTATTTGGAAAGAACAATGGCCTCTAATAATGACTAATGTGATCAGTGCATGTGAGAAGGCAGGAGCAAAACTGATTTACCTAGACAATATGTACCTGTATGGTCCAGCACCTTTAAGTGTGCCATTTAATGAAAAACACACAAGAAATCCTGTTTCAGAAAAAGGGAAGACTAGAAAAATTATATCGGATATGCTCTTAAATGCTCATGAATCAGGCAGAGTTAAGGCGGTAATTGGTCGTTCAGCTGACTTTTATGGACCCAATGTCATAAATAGCCCCCTCTATATATCATTCATAGAAAGGATGTTAATGGGGAAAGCGCCTCAGTCCCTTGGAAAGAAAAATATTAAGCATACTTACTCATATACCAAGGACAATGGAAGAGCGTTAGTCCAACTTGCACTCGATGATAGCACTTATGGGCAAGAATGGCATTTGCCCGTCAGCAGAGCCATGACGATTGATGAAATTGTAGTGGAGATCAATAGAGTGATGAATACAAATTTTAAGGCAACCCTTATTCCAAGAGTAATGCTGAAAATCATGGGCATATTTATACCTAATATCAAAGAAGTCAATGAAATGCTCTATCAGTCTGATTTCACATATATTATGAATGATGAAAAGTTTAGAATACACTTCCCAGATTTCAAAGTGACTGATTTTGAAATAGGAATAAAAGAAATGATAAATTCGTTTAAACGTTAAAAACGATGCATGAAGGACAATGTATTTGGTAAATAGAAATTAACAGATGATAGCTTACGCGGCATACATCAAAA
>CAYOLB010000378.1:0-3635 GCA_964404675.1 uncultured Atribacterota bacterium
GTTGTTCATCCTGTAGGAGGGGACCCAATTCATTTTATTGAAAGTTTAACTGTAAGCCATAATGGTAAAGAGATTATTGTTCAGCAAATCTCAAAACAAATTAGTGATAGCCAAACTTTTGTTTATTTTATTCCTGAGGTTGAAGAAGGCGATGAAATAGCAATTGTAGCTGTTTGTAATATTTTCGGTGATAAAAGCTTCAAATTCACTATTACAGATTCTGAATAAATATTTTAGATATTGCAGCAAAAAAGAAAAAAATGAAAGAATTTTTGGTAACATCTGAAGTAAAATCCATGGAGTCTTAAATTTGAAGCCTTGATTCGCAATAACTTTCAAAGTAACTTATTGAGGGTTTGTGGTATGAATAACATATGAATGAAAATAGTTATTACTCAGATAAATTGTCAGCTGTTAAATTAAAAAAATGTTATCAGATTGCACCCCCACGTGTACAGCAGTATTTAAATTCTGAAATTCAATATGTCTTGGATAAAATTAAACCTTCAGATAGGGTATTAGAATTAGG
Organism: uncultured Atribacterota bacterium; assembly: GCA_964404675.1. GTDB lineage: Bacteria > Atribacterota > Phoenicimicrobiia > Phoenicimicrobiales > Stramentimicrobiaceae > CAZWUL01. The sequence goes on from CAYOLB010000378.1 coordinate 530, forward strand.
ATGTGGATATGGAAGGGTGCTTAACAAGCTTTGTAATAAAGCAAATGAAGTAGTTGGTATTGATATATCTAAGTCTAGCCTAGAATTAGCAAAGAATATACTAAAAAAGCATTCAAACTGTAAATTATTACAAATGAATGCCATTAACCTTAAATTCCCAGATCATTTTTTTGACATAGTCCTCTGTGTTCAAAATGGTATTTCTGCAATTAATGAAGATAAAAGGGATTTAATTAAAGAAGCTATTCGAGTGACCAAAAAAGATGGATTAGCATTATTTTCCTCTTATTCAGATAAATTTTGGGATGAACGTTTAAATTGGTTCATTCTTCAATCTCGTGCAGGTTTAATCGGAGAAATTAATTTTAATGCAACAGGTGATGGAATCATTGTTACCAAAGATGGATTTAAGGCTACTACTTTTAGGCCAGTTGATTTTCTTGCCTTGACTGCGGAATTAGAAATTGATTTGACAATTAAAGAAATAGATAACTCAAGTATATTTTATGAAATTTTAGTACGATAAATGAAAAAATCAAGTTACATATTTTATAATCAATATTGTTTAAAAAAGTTATGTTTATACTAAATATATACTAAATATTAGTATTCTTAGAGATTTTTTAAGCGTAGTTTTTAGTCATACATTTTTTTGACTTTCTTTATATTTTAGCTATAATTAATACATCTGCCTAGGGTAATCAAGGGCAAATTATGTGTCTATTTTCAAAATATTAAGGTTAAGGGGGTTTTTATGTTTAATTCTAAGAAGATTGGCTTAATGGGGCTTGTGACAGTTTTTTTATTGGTGTCTAGTTTCTTGGTAGTATATGGTGCAGAAGAACCTATTAAATTAGGATTTTTTGCTCCCATAACTGGTCCAGCGGCTGCTGATGGAGAAAGTTGTTTTCAGGCAGCCAAATTGGCGATAAAATTAATGAATGAAGCGGGAGGAATAAACGGAACTCAGGTTGAGTTAGTTTATTATGATGATGCTTTCTCTCCACCCCAAGCAGTCAGTATTGCTCAGAAATTAACTACTAAAGACGGAGTAGTTGCGGCAGTTAGTGGCTCTTACAGTCATACAACTAGAGCAACAGCTGAGACTTTTCAAAATGGGAAAATCCCTATGATTTCCGCATATGGAGTTCATCCCGATATAACTAGAGCCGGAGATTATGTTTTCCGTCAGTCTTTTGTGGGAACTGTTCAAGGTAGAGCAGCAGCTGAAGTTGCAATAAAGCTTTTGGGTGCTAAGACTATATCTGTAATTTATGTAGATAATGACTTTGGAAACGAGTTATCTAAATCATTTATTGAATATGCAGAGGGAAAGAATATTGAAATATTGTCTATAGATTCATTTGCTCTAGGAGAAAAGGAATTTACTCCGGTCCTTACGAAGATAAAACAAGAAAATCCTGATTTACTATTTATGGCTGCTTATGCAGGAGAAGGTTCGCAGATTATTCTTCAGGCAGATGCTATTGGTTTAGAATGTCAGAAGCTAGGCACTGAAGGTGTAGATTCTACTATGCAGTTCTTAAAGGTAGCTGGTGAAAAAGCAGATGGGCTTATTATCACTACTAATCTTAATAGAGATAGCGAAAGACCTGAAGTTCAGAACTTTATCGAAGCATTTACTGTAGAATATGGTTATGCTCCTGATATGGTTGGCGCATCTGTATTTGATGCCTTTACTGTTTTAGAATACGTGATGAGGAATTATGGTACTACTCCAGATGAAATTAAAGACGGGATTTACCAAGTTAAAGATTTTCCAGCAGTAACTGGAATTATCAAAGGCTATAATTCACTAGGAGAAGTCACTAAAACCGTACAAGTTCAAAAAGTCGTGAATGGAGAATTTCATTACTTTGCAGAGATTACTGATATGGAAGTTGTCGCTCCCCCGACTTTATAAATATAGAAAATTTTTGAACTTCAATCAAAAATCAAATGATTTATTGAAAAGATTGTTAACTTGAATCAAATGCAAAAAAAATAAAGGAATTATCCGTAAATTACATCATCAAGGTTATAGAATTTACGGATAATTCCAATTTATGTGATATCATTCACAGATTTTTTATTTCCCAAGCGTCCATAAACAAAGAAAGGAAAAAAGAACTTAATGTTACTCCAGCAGATTATTAATGGTATAGTTGTTGGTAGTGTATATTCTTTAACTGCAATGGGGGCTACGCTGGTATATAGTATTCTTAGGATCTTGGATATATCCAATGCCGGAGCATATGCATTAGGTGCATATATTGGTCTTTTTTCATACGTGGCAACTTCAAATTTGATACTTTCTTTTCTAATAGGAATGATTGCAATGGGAATTTGGGGTATTTTAGTACAGAAATATTTATATCTTCCTTTGCTAGGAAAATCTCCGCTCATATCCTTGATTACCAGTATAGGCTTATTTATATTTTTAGGTGATTTCATAAGATTATGGGCAGGACCTCAAATGAAAGCATTCCCATCAGATTTAACTTTACCTTTTTCAGGTATTCAGACAGAGAATCTTACTATCATGGGAGTATGGCTATTAGTCCTTTTAATTACTGCAATTCTTTTATTTACATTATGGTATTTAATTACCAAGACTAAAATTGGATTGGCTTGGAGAGCTACCGCTCAGGATTTAGAAATAGCTAAAGCTATGGGTATCAATGTCAATATAGTTGTGGCTTTTAACTTTTTTTTAGGGTATAGCTTTGCAGCTGCTGCAGGGATAATGATTGGAATAATGTACAACTATGTTTCACCTACCATGGGAGAAGTTCCGGCTTATAAAATGTTAGCTATTATTGTTTTAGGAGGATTGGGTAATCCCGTAGGAGCGGTTGTTGCAGCGATGTTAATCGGATTAATTGAAACGTTAATAGGTGGTTATATTGGGTTCTTTCTTCCAAGAGATTCAATCGCTTTTATTGCTGTTATTTTAATTTTATTAATTAGACCGCAAGGGTTATTTGTAAGAAAAAATGTGTAAAATTTAGGTTAAAGATATGTATGAAGTTGTAGTAGCAATTAATGTAGGTATTTTTATTATATTAGCACTCAGTGTAAATATTATCACTGGTTATATAGGTCA
>CAYOLB010000379.1:0-2592 GCA_964404675.1 uncultured Atribacterota bacterium
CTATAGATTTACTACTATTATAAAAAGCACCAGGAAAATAAAGCTAAATGTAAAAGAAAACGGCATCCAAAATGTGACCCTTAACTCATTTTTTATAAAACTTAAAAGTGAAATAATTAAAAATGATAAGAAGCTGCCCATCAAGAAAATAGATAGAAAGACCTTAAGACTAATTGCCAGAAAAAACAATGAGAACACAAATAATAAAGGTTCGAATATCAATATAAATTTTGTGATAAAAGGTGTTCTTTCTTTAACCATTTTTACCTTTCTCTTATTTTATTTTTATTATTAAAATTAAAAAGTACCTATTGGATTATCTATTTTCCTCCTCTTCAACCTCCGACTCTTCTTCCGGCACTTTCTCTGTTTCGGGCTCTTCTTTTTCTTCTTCCCGCTGTAGTGCAGCTTTGACCTGGGCAACAATCAGATCCTCTTCTGACGGTTCGGCTGTTACTTTCTCCGGTACAAACCCAGTAATCGTGAACTCAATCCTTGATACTTTAAGACCCAATTTTTGAGTCAGGAACTCATTTGTTTTATCCCTTACCATTTCTGTCAGCCCAGTCAGATCCTGTCCTTCAATAACTTTTGCATAAATATCTGCAATTATTTTATTTTTTTTGGCTATGGTTTTTGATTTTATATCTTTAATTTCATCTAGCTTCAACAATTCACTGTTTATCTGTTTTGATATGCTGTCTGTGGTTACTGTAGATCTTCCCATGCTGCCGGAACTTATTATTGCTTTCCTTTGTCTCCTTCTTCGAAATTCAAAAACAAGCAGAATGATTGATATTATTAGTATTCCTGCAAGTATTGCTGTTGCTATATAAGTGTTTATCTCAACACCTCTGTCTAATACCAGCGACGGTATTTCAGACCAGGTAAACAAATCAGCATATAAATTTACTATTCCTATAATCGATACGGCTACCAGGAAAAGCAGTAATATGACCATTATTATTCTATTAAATACATTCATTTTATGTCCTTTCTCTGATTATTTTATTCTGCTGCTCCTGTAAGTTTATCAAGCTTTTTGCTAATCTCGCTAAGTTCTTCCCTGGTGGGAATATTCATCTTCTTCAGCACTTCTTCTATCTTTTCTTCAATTTTTTCATCCGAAATATCCAGACTTTTTTTTGTCCTGTCCTTCATTTCGGACATGACTTCATCTACCTTTTCTTTTACTCTTTTTTCTATTTCCTCTCTCTTTTCCCTGGCTTTCTTATCAATCGGTTCTCCTCTTTTTGCAAGGTCGTCTATGGTGGAATCTATTTTTTCCTGCATCTGACTGCTATACTCTTTTGACCTCTTAATCAGTTCTTTCCTGAACTCTTCTTCTTTTTCGATTGCTATCTCGCCCTTTTCAACAAGTTTTTTGGTCAGCTCATCTGCTTTTTCATATGTCAGTTGACCTGCACCCAGCGATGCCAGATATAGTTTTTTTCTTTTATTCATGTTATTCCCTCCAAAATTAAGATATTTTAAATAATAGCCCTATAATTTATACTAGAGAATTTTTATATAATTTCAAGTAAACGAAAATTCACAAATATATTAGCGGGAAACTAGTAGAAAAAGAAAAAGCTTTGTTCAAAAAATAATTATGTGGCTGGAAATAGTATACAAAGTCGATAGAACTGCTTTATCAAGTTTAAACAATAATATTTTTATACCCGAACTGAGCTCTGTGTTTCAGAAATTATCTGCTATTTAAAAGTTCTGTTTTCTTACAATTTTTCTTGAATATCGTTAACAGCTCTCCTAATAAATAATATTTCATTTAAAGTGTCCTTATGAAGCTTGCGTATAGCTTCTGCTATTATTTCATTAGTCAAGTTTTTGGCCTTTAAGAGCTCATCCATTCCTTCCATATATTTTTTCAATAATAATGTTTCATCCCTGTTAGTCATAATTTCCCTCCATATGGATTAATTTCTAAAAATTATCTTTTTCTTCCTACTATGATTTAAAGGTTTTTAATTTGACCTTGATTTATATATTTTTTCCACTTTAATGATATTTATGCCTGTACCCCTTTTTTATTTGAAGTATTTTTCGCAAATATACCAGTTAATACCGACAATACATAATGCAGTTCCTATGTACTTTATCCCCAGATATACCTGTCTTTTTTTCGTTTATTGCGGCCAGGGTATACCAATCAATCACCCCCATAAATAATTATATCACTAAAGCTATTATAATCTCCATTTTACTGTAATTATAATCTTTAATTAAAATTCGGATAATCCATAAAATATCTATTTAAAATGATTAATTTATCAGTACCTAGATTTTCTCGTGATGTAGTATTGCTTCACGATCTATAACTAATGTTTGGTCCAGTTTTTAATTTATTATCAAGCCGATGCAAATTAATCTTCTAAATAAATGATTTTTATAAAATATCAATATTATTGCTTATAATAATTATAAAGAAATAAGTTTACTCTGGTACTCATTTGCTTCTTTCAGCACTATACTTGAATGCAACGTATTCAATAATAATGCCGTATATGATTCCTGCCAAAAAACTTATAAGGTCATTAAAACCAGTAGAACTATAAAAAGCAAAAGATACTA
>CAYOLB010000380.1:0-3062 GCA_964404675.1 uncultured Atribacterota bacterium
TATTGACCCCTTAAATCGGAGTTATTGACCCCCTGTAGGTTTTAATTCAAAGAACAATATTTACTGACAATTTTTCCGTTTTTTTCTTAACGTTTCTCCTTGCAGTTCTATCCTGTATGAGGAATGTACTAATCTATCAATAATGGCATCAGCAATGCTGGCCTCTGTCATAACATTAAACCAATCAGCCACAGGTAATTGGCTGGAAATAATTGTAGATGCTTTACCATGTCTGTCTTCTATGATCTCCATCAGGTCAAATTGTTGTTGCTGATCCATTTTGGTTAGTCCAAAATCATCCAAAATCAATAGAGAAACTTTTGCAATTTTATCAAAATATTTTAAAATACTTCCTTCAGCCCTGAACATTTTTAGGCGTAGCATAAATTTTTGGGTATTAAAATAGAATACACTATATCCATGTAAACACGCATGATGGCCTAATGCCGAGCAAAGGAAGCTCTTCCCTGTACCAGTAGCCCCGGTAATCAAAATGGAAGTTCCATTTGAGATATACTGACAGGAAGCAAGATCTGAGATCAGGGATTTGCTTAATCCACGTGACGGGTCATAATCTAATTCTTCAAGACTGGCCTGATAACGAAACTTGGCAGCTCTTAACAGACGGTTAAAACGATTATTTTGTCTTTCTTCTTCTTCATTTTGCAGAAGTATTTCCAATCCTTCACTAAAAGATAAATCAAATAAACGTTTTGATTCATGTAGAGCCTGCCAGCCGCGAGCCATCCCTTTAAGCCGCATTTGGTGTAGTTTTGATTCAATTTGTTGTACCATAATTTAAATTTTTAAAGTTAACTGTTTGTAATATTCTGGTCCCCGGATATTCTTGTGATTCGGCAAAGGAACTTCTTTTGTTGTTTCGGGGATTCCTTCGTTTTGCAGTTTATCAACCAATTTCAAAATATATTTGTAAGAATAACATTTATAATCTATTGCCATCTGGCATGCAGCATTAAATATCTCGGGTGTGGTTTTTCGGTAAATACTAAAAAGTCCGTCACAGGTACGATAATTCTGTTCCGGTGGCCTTCCTCCATCAAACAGATATTTTATAACTTGAAACAATCCAGGTGATATACCTTTTGCACGTTTCAGATAATACGCAGGGCTTCGTTTCAAATAATGTTGATGATGTGAACACAAATGCTCCACGATAGTTGAATAACCCCCTGGTGTGTAATCACGGGGATGAATGGCAACCATTTCCCCCCTGGCATAGATACGCACCATAGAACGGGTATATATGACTTTAACCTTTTCCCCAATCCATTTGTATGGTACGCTATAGTAATGTTTGTCGATAGTTAGATAAATATGATTGTTTTGAGCAACTTTAAGTTCCCTGTAATATTTAATTTGAAAATCCTCTGTAGGTAAGGGTCGAAGATGATCTTTTTCTGCCGAAAGAAATCTTTCCTCACGACAATAAGGTTTCTTTTGCATCCGGGTTTGATTATGCTGTATTATTTTCTCCATAACAGCTTTGTTAAGCAAGATAAGATCAAAAAACTGTTGTTTACGAAGCTTTGCAAATACCCTGGTATAAATAATTTTGACTTGATTTTCAACCAAAGCCTTATCGCGAGGAGATGCCACTCTTGCAGGTACTACACTAATATGATAGTGATTACAAAAATCTTCAAGAGCACGGTTTACATCCGGTTCATACCTATTTGCTTTTATAATAGCCGATTTAAGATTGTCAGGAACCAATATGGTAGGACAACCTCCAAAAAATGCCAGACAACATTTAAGAGCATATATAAAATCATCTATGCCCTGAGTTTTTACAACCATGGCAAAGGCATAATCCGAAAAAGGCAGGCATGCCACAAAAACCGGACAATAAATAAGTTCTCCTGTATTCTTATCAATATAAGGTAATTTTTTACCTGCAAAATCAACATAGAGTTTTTCTCCGGGTTTATGGGTCAGTACCATCGTAGGATTTTTAGCTAATAGCTGCTGGTTCAGATGAAAACAAAATTGTGTTAGTCCATAACCATTCGGAATTTCCTCCCGGTATTCCTCCCAAAGCAGTTTGCGGGTTACTCCATCTAATTTTAATTGATCTTTATAATAACCAAGCCTGGATTTTATATATTCAAATCTTTCATCCTTATAAGCCGGATTACCTGAATAAAAAAATCGTTCCATTACTGGTTCATCGAGCTCTACAATAGCATCTATATCTATTTTCAGCTCCTTTACTTTAGCAAGATAAGATTTTACAGTATTCTTACTCATTCCAAGGGAACGGGCTATAAACTTGATCTTCTTACCTTCTTTGTGTAATAATAACAATTGTTTGATTTGACTCATAGATTTTATTTTTCTTGCCATTTGTTTTGAATTAGAGGTTCATAAAAACCTCTAATAAATAAAACTTACGGGATAAAGGGGTCAATATGCTCCGAAATAATCTCTTTTGAAAAGTTAAATTCAGATTAAAGGGGTCAACGTGCTCCGAAAAAGTTTCCACGCGAAACCGCTAGCCGATGACCGGCATAAAAAAAATCCTTTATATCCTTCTAAAAGGGGTCAATATCTGCCGGAATGTCATGCTAAAATCAACTGAAATAATTACTTTTTATGCAGTTTTTTTGGGGGTCAATGTCGTCCGAAATCTCCATTTATTAAAAAATTTAAGGGAGCAATGTTTTGTGGAATGGAAATACCAATATAATCAGGTTCTATAAGAGGTTTTTTCTTTAATGGCAAACTATTATTTCCCGGATTTGTCTGACAAGAATATATAAATAAAATTAAGAATAATAAATATATAAGCTTTACTCTTTTCATCCTGATTCATTTCATATAAAAATATTTAAAAATTTGCAGTAAACAAATAGACTACTTACGATTTTATTTTAAATATTCAGGCTAAAATTAAATAATATGGTGATTACTTTAAAAAGATAAGTACCTAAAAAATAATGAAAAATAAATTAATAGTCAAAAATTTTTCAACTACTGATTTACATAATCCAATGGCAAGTCATTAAACACACGCGCAAATACGGCAATATTTCTATTGTCAC
>CAYOLB010000381.1:0-13008 GCA_964404675.1 uncultured Atribacterota bacterium
AAAAATAGTAAAGATAGAATGAATCAATGATTAGACTACCACTTCATAATAAATACTTAATCATTTTTTATCTCATTATAAGTTTAAACACACATTTTAAGTATTTTTAGATTAAATCTCGGCTTACAGGCTAACTCCAATTAATTTTTGCCCCTTAAGCCGGTAAGATAGGATACATTTCTTAGGGTTCCCTTACAGTTTTTGTACTATACGGGCTTAAATTGTACAGGTTCAATTATACAGGGGAGAGGGAATTTTTCAATTGATTTTTTCTATTTAGTACAAGAATTATTTAGCTCTATTTTTAACTTGTTGCTTGTACTGCTTATATAAAATTACTTCCTTTTAAACCTGGATTTCAGAAAACGATATAAACCAACAGCCATTAAACCCACCAAACCAAAGCCAAGGATCATTAATATTATAGGTAAAATATCTTCTATTATCATTTCAGCTCTTCTTTCTTACTCTCCCTAAAAGTATATTTTATTTTTTTGTAAACACTATAAATTTATCTTAAATGGTTGGAATTATTTCAGTAAAAATATAAAAATACAATTGATATTATAGCATAATGGTAATGGTTCAAAATCTGTATTGTGGCTTTCAGGAAGTTCTAACTAGCTTAGAATTTTAATTTAAAATTATACCTTATCGATATTAAAAATATTAATAACGTCTAAAATGTTTTCAATCTTTAATGTTTTTGTCAATCTTGCATCCAAAATTTCTATAATTATTGATCTATACCATTCATCCATTGTCCTATTGTAATAAGGAAATAAATCATCGCGTGTATACTGAACCGATTACGATGTATTATAGAATTTCTTTTTATCCATAAAAATAATATTTTTTTATGATAATATAGGTTATAGAACTACTAAAAATATTATGAATATTAAATGAAGATTCATTCAACAGTTGATGATTTATTTAACCATGTCAGGAAATACTGCTTACACTCCGCTCTCGCCTATATAGGTTCTATGGGATATAAAATTTTCAATAATAATGAATCAATAAAAGATTTACCTGAAAGTGTTATGAATTGGTGGAATTTAACTTTTATTTCAAAGGCCTTAATTTTGAATTCCAATGACCATAAAAGTAAGGTATTTAATAGAAATGAGCTAATTAAGACTTTAAATATTTGTAATAACATATTCGATGAAAGACTTAAAACTGCTACAGAAAATGGAAAGACACCGACTAATAATGGTATGCATGATTTTTTTATTAGGGCTGCCTTTCAGCAATTTCCTTTCCAAATTGGGACAAGAAATAAACTTCCCAGAGCCCTTATATTATTTGAGGATTTGCCAAAATTGATTGAGAATCCCTCAATAGATATAGGCAATGAGGTAAGAGAAATATATGGCTTGAGTATTTTTGAAATATTTTTAATAGGTTTTAGTATTTTTATTGTATCAAAAAACGGATACCTTAATCCAGAATTAATTACTAATACAAAAATTGTCAGATTGAAAAAATTTTTAACTGCTGAGAAAGTCAATAGGCTAATAAGTAAATTTAAAATTAATTATTATGGAATAAGAGAGGAATTCAAAAAATTTTCAGGTCCTAAAGGTTTGGAGCAATATGAATTTAATCCCCTTAAAACTTTCCCCATAATTCAAACACAAATAAAAGGTCTAGTTATACCAGTTCCAATTCTTATTCTTTTTGGAATTTCTGATGGTATATATTATAGTCTATCTGAAAAATTCGTAGATAGTAAAAAAAATCCATTTCGCATTTTTTTTGGCAAAGAACTTTTTGAAAGATATGTAGGAATGTTGTTAAGCAAGAAATATACAAAAAACGAATTATTTCCTGAGTGGCAATATGGAACAAAAAAGAGCAAATGCATGACAACAGATTGGATTATAATAAAGAAATACATTGCAATTATGATAGAGTGTAAAACATCTGGTATAAGTCAAGAAGCAAAATCTTTCGCAGACTTTGATACTATACAACATGACTTAGGATTAAGAGTGGTGAAAGCCTTAAAACAAATGCAACGCTTAACAGATGATGTAAAAAAAAGAAAAACTGGTTTAGATAAACTATTTGGAATTAAGAAATTCTATTATTTGGTAGTAACTTTTGATAGAATATTTCTTTCCGGTACTCCAGTAATAAAAAATCTAATAAACAGAGAGCTTGTTAAAGAGAATATAAATATTAAAAATTATCAAGTTTTATCTATTGATGAAGTTGAAAATATAATTCCTGTTTTAGATACTCTCGAATTAGAGTATCTTTTAGAAAGAAAATCAAAAGACCCCATTTGGGCTACATATGATTTTGAAATATTTCTGAAAGACTTATGTGAGAAAGAAGATATAAAAGTGAAAACAATTAATGAAATGCTGAAGAATAGATATGAAGATTTTGCAAAAATTTTAAACCCCAATTTTAAATTAAAAGTAAACGATAATTTCAAATTTTAAAATCTGATTATATTTCCCCATGTATTGTAAGAATTGTAGTAATAAGTTTACAGAATTTGAAACTATTAAAGAATCGAAAGTTGATTCGAAACAAGACGTAGATCCCTTTGCTAAGAATTATAAAAAAATTTTCAATGTCTGCTTTTATTCTGTCATTGGTTGTGTTGCTTCTATTATATTAATTTCCTTTTTTGTTTGTTTTGATTGGGCTTGTTTTATTGGTACTATTTTAATTATATTTATAAATATTTTGATATGGATTTTTTTGATTTTTATATTTATTATTAGAAAAAATCATAAGGTATAGGCTCTAGTAGTTAATATGATTTTTGGATTAATAACTATAATAGGTGCACTTAGTTCGATTTTTGTTAATATAAAATAAATTAAATTAATTTAATTTATTAGGGGTTATTATGGTCAGATGGTATTCACAAGTATCGGTTAATATTCTAGGAATTGAGGGAATGACTTATAGTGAGATAATTGAAGAAATTGATCATGGCGGTAGATTTGTAAATTTTTATTATTGTTTTTCAATATTGATTTTAACATTTAAACGACCTACAAATATCTACTTTCTTCATGCTGGAGAAAGCGCATTTCTAAAAGGATTAGGACCGACACTTATTACATTGATTTTTGGCTGGTGGGGGTTACCATTTGGAATTATCTATACGATACAGAGTTTAATTTATAATTTAGGTAAAGATAAAAATCAGACTAAAGATGTATTAGATAATCTAACCTATAATTTAATATATAAATAATTAGGTGTTATTAATTTAATATTTTTTAATAAATAAAATAAAAAAGAAGTGATAAATTGTTTTTCAAGAAGAAATCAATCTACGATGCTTTAAAAAGTGAAACTGACCCTGTAAGAAAAAAATTATTAGAAGAATATAATAATAAACTAATTTTCCTTGGTGAATTTATGGTAATTACTGGTATGGTTCCGGAAATGAAAGAAAAAAATGAATACTTAAATAGAATAAAATTGTTATCAAGCGATTTTCACAATATTAATAAAAATAACCCCGAAGAATTTATAAAAAATATTAATATTATATATAAGGATTGGAAAAATCATATTCTAAATTTAGATACTCCAGAATATTTGGAAAAAATAAAAGAATTAGTATTAAAACATTTAGAACTTGAAAAAGAATATATAATTAAAGATTTCATGAAGTCTGATTCTAGTGAGCTTAATTTATTAGATATTAAAGATGATAATGTAATAGCCGCTGCAAATATTGAACTTAAAAAAGTTGTTCTTTTTATTAATAATGAGGCGAAAAGAATTGGTGTAGAACCACATTTTAAAATATATTAAAAAGATTTTAATAGTAATAATAGTGGTGCTAGCTTCTTACACTATAATACTGCCATTTTAAAATCATCTTTATTTACATGGAGATAAATATCAGTAGTATCAAGCCTGGAGTGTCCTAAAAGCTTGAAGCGTAATATACTCGACACTGATAGATTTTTTAGAAAAAGACAAATTACATATTTGTATATATAGTTATATAATATTAAAATATATAAAGAGGTAACAAAAATGGATAAAATGAAAAAGTTTTTAATAGTAATAATAGTAGTGCTATTTTATATAATACTTCTAACAACGGCTTGTAACAATGAAATGGCGTTAACAAGGACTTATTGGTCAAAAGCCTCTCCAATTCTAGAAAATCATATAGAAAAAGGATCAAGACCATTTGCAGAGATAATGGTAGAAGTAACACCTGCTATACAAAGTGGGGATAATAAAGCTTATGAGAAATTTTTTTTAGTAGTTAAAGATTATTATCCGTATGTGGGAGAAGCTATACTAGAGCTTACAAAATTAAATCCGCCAACTAGTAAAACAGCTGAATGGCAACGATTACAGTTAGAAGAGTGGAGTCTTCGCTCAGAAGCACTATATATGTATATGAATTGTTGGGATTATAATACTGGAACCTTAATCGGCACAGATGAAGACTTGCTAGCCGCTGATGAAAAACTTTGGGAATCTCAAGAAGTCGGAAAAGAAGCAAGCAGTTTACAGATAGAGATGTTAAGGAACTGAAAGAAAAAATTAAAAATAGGGGGTGTGTGGGATTCTGTGCAAGCCTCTACTAACATCTTATATTATAATACTGCCATTTTAAAATCATCTTTATTTACATGCAGATAGATATCAGTAGTATCAAGCCTGGAGTGACCCAGAAGCTTGCTTATAGTAGGAAGGTCTACTCCTTTTCTTCTTAACCTTTCTGCGTATGTATGTCTTAATAAATCCAAACGTTTGGATTTCCTGCGTTATCCAAACCTAAATAAAATCCAAACCTTTTAAAAAGATGCCCTGTAATTAAGGATTTTTACCAGGAAAGGTTTGGATTTTATTCTTTACTTTTTCACTGACTTAACACCACAGAATTCTGCCAGTCCACCTTTTACATTTTTCCATTTTTTTGATACCTTTTTATCGTTTTCATCTTCAAGTGTCTGAAGAGCTTTTAGTTCCTGCTCTAAGGTAATGTCAAGATATACCATTGTTGTTTGGAGCTGTTCATGTCCTAATAAAAATGAAATTTGAACGATATTCATACCGTCTTCCAGCCAGTGGGAGGCCCTGGCATGCCTCAGTTGATGGGCATGAAGATCCAGTGGCACTTCATCACACATTTTAAATGCGGCTTTGGCATGTTTTTTTAGCTGCTTGTTTACTGCAGTCTGACTCATTTTTCCATATAACCCGGTATTTCTTGAATAAAAGACATAGGCTTTTGGATCTGGAGTATCACCATGAAATTCTTTTAGGTATTTTTTTAAATGCGATACTGCCCTGGGCAGAAGATACAGGGTCCTTATCTTACTTGCCTTTCCAATGACGGTGATGCTCGGCTTTTCGGTATCCAAGTGCAGTTGTTCTATCTTTAAAGACAGGATTTCATCTATCCTGACAGCAGTGCTGTATATAGTAATCATAAGCGTTAGATCCCTCCGCCCTGCTTTTGTGGATAAATCCGGAACCTTAAGTAGTACCTTAACTGCTTTTTTGCTCATCCCTTTTACTTTTCTTCGCACCTGCCTTTTCCGCGGGATTCTTGTGGCATTCTCATAAAGATAAAGCAGGGAGATTTCCCTGCTCCCCAGGTATTTTAAAAACACCCTTAAAGATGCCAGCCGGTTATTGGAGGTTTCCAGGCTGCAGCCACGTAGATCTATTAACCATTTAAGCCACTCCTCGATTACTGCACTTTCAAAACATCTGCCACACAGGCTTTCTGCACCTATCTGCTTTTCTTTATCCAGAAAACCAATATATAAGGCCAGCGCATACCGGTAGGATTTTAGTGTATGGCTACTGCGGCTTTTCTGGGAAGGGACATATTCATTTAAAAAGCCGTTTATATGGCGTGCAATCATAACGGATTCACTTGTCGCTTTCTTCATTATCCACCTCCGGCACAATACTCTCGAAATCCATTTTTGTTTTTTCTTCTAAGATGTCAGCCATTTTAGGGACAAGGTTGTAATAATACTTTGTGGACTCCAGTGTGCTGTGCCCCATGCTTTTACTAAGATAAAGCAGTTTTGCGTCAAATCCAAAACCCTCATCTGTCCAGCGGTTAATGTTTTCTATGGCATAATGATGTCTGAGCTCATATGCAGTAGCATGTGAATGGTTGTATTTATCCCACAGCTTTCGAAAGTTATTTTGTACCCAGTATCTTTTGTGGAACGTATCTTTCTTGGCCGGGAAAAAGTAAGTCCTGCCAGGGTACTGCTTGCCTATTGCTGCATCATATTTTTTTAAAAGCTTATGCATGGAGTCGTGCAGCACTGCATAATGCTGGGCATTCCCTTTGGAATAACGGATGTTTACAGTCCCATGGCACAGGTCGACATCCTTAGCTTTTAGCATTCTTGCCTCACAGGTTCGCATTCCACTACTGTAAAGAAGACGGAAGAACACAGGAACCGTGATCTTTCTGCAAAGCTGTTCGGCAGTGCGGGGTATGCAAGGCAGGCTGTCACAGGCATTAAAAAAGTTTTCCAGTTCGGCATCTGTAAAAGAATGGGGAATATATGTACTGCGTTCCTTTGCAGGAATCATAGGCGCGGTGACATCTGTTTTTGAACGCTTTGTTAAATACCTAATAAAACTTACAACCACAGAGGTTCTTGATCTGCATGAATTGTTAGTTTCCGTATCGCGCCTGCTGCACCATCCATCAACCATTTCCTGAGACAATGATGTAGCTTTAGGGTACTTTTTCTTTAAGTACCGGTCAAACAGGAGCAGGTTTTGTTCATAAGAAGCTTTGCTGAACTGTCCGGATGCTTTCTGGTAGAAAACATATGCATTAATTTCCGGCGTTAGAAAAGAAGTGAACTTATTCATGGGAGAGCACCTCCTCCGGTACAGGAAAGCGCTCAATGCTCATGGAGCATTCCTTAAGATGGGCAAAATCTGCACTTAGATATGGTTCAAGGGAATCCGGCGAATTGTGGCCAAGTGTCCTGCTTATGACAGGCTGGGGGACTCCATTTGACAAAAGGGCCGTGGCAAGGTGATGGCGGAAGATATGGAATCCTTTCCGGTTGCCTTTTAACTGCCGGATGCCTGAAGCTTTGAAGATTTTAACTGCCACGTTGCCGATGCTCCTGCTTCTAAGCCGGTCGTATGGTTTATTCTGTAAGACAAAAAGATATTTGATTTCTGTGTGGGGACGCTCAGATGTCAGATAGTCATATATGGCATTTCCCACAATTGCTGTTAATGGAAGTTCAAGAGGAACTGACGTTTTCTGTTGTCTGATATAGATCAAATCCCTGCCCCAGTCAATGGAGTCAAGCGTCAGCCCTGCAATATCGCATCCACGCAGACCTGTGTAAAGTGCAAGAATGCCTATGGCTTTATCACGGAGGGTAAGCGGATTTTCATCACCAGCCAGCGTATCCTTAACTTTCTTAATTTCCTCCGGCCTAAGGTACTGTATATTTTTTCTGGTTTCTCTTAAAGCGGGAAGAAAAGCTAGAATCCTGGGACAAGTTTGGCGATGATAAGGAATGGCCGCCTTCAGTACTGCAGCAATGTTTTTCTTGTATGAGCAGCTCCTTAGAAGTGTTCCATCCGGGGACATAAATACCGAAAGCACGGCTTCCTCTGTAATTTTATCCAGGCTGTCCATTCCTTTTTGCTGGAGGGATAAGAAAAATGTGGATGCATTATGGGATTCTGTATAAATGGTGCTATCTTTCTTGCCACGTTCCTCTTCTACTTTTAAGTAATAGTCAATTATGGATTTGAATTCCGGTGACAGTAGCGGATAAGCACCTCTTTCAAAAAGTTTGTGCCTGCGTCTTCCATCAGGGTATCTGCCATTAGCATCGAACTGCTCAATGGCACCGATTATAGTCCGCTTTTGGCGGAGATGATTAGGGGAGCTTGATGTTTTAGTGTACGCCAGATATATATCCCTGTAGCATGACCACTTATTTGAACCCACAGCAGCCAGGATTTTTTTAATCTCCCGCTTGAACTTGCCAACATATGTTTTTGAGTAACCGCTTGTTTCCATGTAGGAAATGAGTTTGGGATAATTATCCCGCAGGTTTTGTACATTCATTTGCATGACCTCCTGTTCATTTGAAAAGAAGAGCATACAACAAAAGAATAAAATCCAAACCTTTTCTGGTAAAAATCCTTTAATACCGGGCTTTTTTTTAAAAGGTTTGGATTTTATTTAGGTTTGGATAACTTAATGTATGGGGTGATATCTTCTTATTGTTAATTCCGGCTTTGCGCGCGTATCTGCCAACCATTTAGATGAGCTCTCCCTTCTTGCAGCACTTCATGACATAGGTAAGGTCGCTCTTCCTGAAACAATATTATTAAAGGAAGAAGAGTTAACAGAAAATGAGTGGGATCTTATAAAAAGACATCCTGGGATAGATTATAACATTGCCCAGTCATCTGCACAAATTAGCCATATTGCTAAATTTATTCTTGCCTGCCATGAAAGCTGGGATGGTTCTGGTTACCCAAAGGGACTTAAAGGAGATGCTATTCTCATTATATCCCGGATTATATTTATTGCCGATACTTATGATGTTATGACAAATGCTAGAATATATAAAAAAGCGTTAGATAAAGACCTTGCTATTGAAGAACTTAAAAAATGTTCCGGTATCTACATGGAGTATGCTTATATAATTTTTTAATAAATGTTATTATTGACAAATAATAATACAAAAAAACATTAAATTGGATAATTCACCTGAAAAAAAATTTGAAAATTATTTTAATGATATTGTTAATAAACTTCGTGCAATAACGAATTCCGATGAAAATGTTGCTTTTCCTGCTCTTGTTGAAAAAGCAACAAGCCTGAAAAATCCTATAATTGATAGATACAGCTCTGAACTTAAAGAGTTAAATAAGCTTAGAAATCTTATCGTACATAGTAAAAGCAATAAACGCCAAAGTATAGCCCTGCCAACTGAATATGCAGTTAACGAAATCTCTAAAATTTCAGATTTATTAATGAATCCACCCAAGGTAATTCCTTTATTTCAAAAAAATGTACTCTTTTTACAATATAATGATCCTGTTAAAAATGCTGTTAAAATTATATACAACAAGAAATATTCACAAATACCTATTTATAATAAAGAAGTTTATATTGGATTACTGACTACTAATACCATTGCTATGTGGTTAGGTACAGAAGATATATTTGATTTATCTGAAACATTAATAAGTCATGTATTTAATAAATTTACTGAAGATAAAGACAGCTATCTATTTATTTCTCGAGATGCTAGCCTCTTTGAAGTTTTGGAAAAATTTTATACGTTTCAAAATAGAGGTAAAAGACTTGAAGCAATTTTAATTACTAATTCAGCAAAAAAAGAAGAGTCACTTCTTGGAATAATTACTATCTACGACTTACCAAAAATTTATCAAGCACTAAAATAATTTTTTTATACTTTTATTAAAAAGCTAATTTTATATCTAAATTTAAAATTTTTAATTGTCTGGATAATTCGATAATTTGATTATAGTATTTTTCGGCCAAATTCCTGGAGTTTTTCGGTCTTGCTGCAACGCTACAACCAGTGATAATAAATCCTCTCGCAGATGAGGTTGCTGCTTCCAGTTTTACACCACACAGCTTTATATTTGATTCTGTTAAAATGTTTGGTAATAGGCCTCTTCCTGGCTGGTCCTGGCAGTGGGTTACCATTACCGACCCTTTTTTAATGCCTTATAATCGATCCTGGTGGCTCGTTTTTCCCGGCCTTTCCTTAAAATCCTGGATCGTTGTGATCATGGTTTTTCAGGTGTGAAATTTCTCAATATTCTTATTATAAAAAAAGCGTAATAATATAAAAAATAATATAAAGAGTTGTAAGCGCTGACACTGCAATTGTTATTATATTTCTAAACCAACCCCAAAAATTATATTCCTCACCTTTGAGTGACATTTTTACTTGTTGAGACCGTTGTTCAGTTTGTTTAACAAGCTGTTCCGCCTCTTCCTTGCTTTCATAAATACCCTCATCCAATAAATCATTCACTTCAGATTCCATTTCGGGTGTCATTATAAATTCTTTTTTAATTCTTTTTTTTCTTTCTTGTATGCCATAGATTATCCCAGCTATAATTAGTGCCAACGGTGAAATAACTATTGCTATTATTGCAATAAGAATAGCAATGCCTGTTGCAAAATTCATATCATCTAAACTTACGGGCATTTATTAACCTCTTTGAAATATCCTTTTTAATCTATTCTTTCCCAAAAAGCTCCAAGCGTTCTAAACCCGAAGTCTGATGATTGAATTTCTACAATAACAGTACCTTCATCAGAGGCGCTATTTGTAATAATCGAATTTAGTTCACCAGAAAAATCTTTTAACCTAGCCCAGTAAGCAGCACCAATATCGGAACTATATCTTCCCGGCAGTATGTCTTTACCAACAATATACCAGCCATCTCCAAAACTTGTAAGCATTTTCCCTTCGTATTCATCAAGTTCAATCTTATACCAGTTACCATTACCCTCTGTTTTAAAAGCCACATCTGTTGATTTTATTTCTACATACACCGGACCACTAGGAGAAGCTTCATTGGCCAGTATATCGTCCAGTTCACCAGAAAGTCCTGCCAATCTTTCAAAATAAGTAACACCACTTTCAGACCGGTAGATACCCGGTTCAATCCCATCGTTAACCATATACATTCCAGGGCCATATCCGGTTTGGGAAGGTACTGATTCTTCTGCTGTTTCCTCGGATATATCATCTTTTTCTTGAGAGCTACCCTCTATAGCACCAGTAGTTTCATCTAAAATTGTTATGTATTCCGCATTAATTACTGGTATTGTTTTTTCGCTACCAAGCACTGTCGTGTAAGTTTCAACTCCTCCTCCAAATCCCCAAACATTGATAATGTCGTCTTCAATTATTCGGGGACTATCCTCCGGGGGATAAATGACAGTTCTATCATCCGAAAAACCATATCCATCTTCTGTCATATTTATATGGAGAAAGCCATAATTTGTAGTTTGAACTACATAGCCTTTTATGTTTATTCTTTCTCCATCGTATTTCTCTGGATATCTCAATAATTCGTCATAGGATACAACAATGCAAGAAACTTTGAATTGTTCAGGTGTTTCAACTTTTTCTTCGGGGAGCTCCTCGACGGCCTCCTCCACAGCTGGTAGCTCTTCAGAAACTTCTTTAACAACAGTTTCTTGTGCATCTTCATTTACAAAAGGAATGTTTATTACTGTTATAAAGATAACAAGCGACATAATACAGAAAACAAATATAATGGGTAGCCAAAACGTTGGTCTTAAGGGTTTAGAAAACAAACTTATTAAGGTGAATACTAAAAAGAATAAAAAACTTCCCATTAAAAATATTCCCAGAAAAACTTTTAAACCAATAATTAGAAAAAAAAGTGAAAATAAAAAAAGACTAAATTCGAATATTAATATTAATTTTGTAAATCTTGGAGTTCTTGTTTCCATTTTGTCTCCTTTGTCGGGTTTTAAATGAAGATGTTAACGTATAAAAGATATTATAAATAAATATTCACATATAGCCATAGAAATACCAAATTTAATAAAAGTCTTTTTTAATAGTTAGTGTTGGCTGATGATGTGTTTCCCACCAGCCAACGTATCTTTTTAGCCGAAGTCTATTATCACATCTTCGCAGTTTGAGCACTTTACCTGACTAAAACCTTTGAAATAGTCATAGTTATCATAGTTGCCCTTCATCAGGTTTTCCTCAACCTCTTCCGGAGTACAGTTTCCAAAGTCATAATCATGAGTGATGTCCACTCCCTTGATATAAAACTTCGTACTTCCACACTTCCTGCATTTCATCTTTTTTTCAGTCTCTACCTTAAGCATTTCCTTCTCCTTTTTCTTGTTATAAATAAATTTGCTTCCGCACGAGCGGAACAAAAAAAGAAGGTTCTTGCTGGAGTCAAGGTGGAGATTTTGCGGTTACTCACAGAGGAATTGAGAGGGATAAATAGCAAAGCGGTTTATGCTCGCAAAGAAAAATACGACCTTTACGGAAGAAAGGTTCTGCGTATAGTCTTTCCCAGGAAGCAAATCAATATATTAAAAGGCATTTGAAATGAGCTATCATTTTGAAAAAATGAAACTTCCTCATGCTGTAGGCATGAGGATAAGGTCTTGAAGAATGCAAGTCCTTGTCAGCGTTAATAAGGGATAACGAAACTAAGGCAGAAAATACCTGGGGTTAACTTTAACCCCGCTTACAATTACTTCATAATGAAGATGGCTTCCAGTACTATAACCGGTACTTCCCATCAGTCCTATTAAATCTCCCTGGCTAACATTATCCCCCACTTTTACTTTAAATTCACTTAAATGAGCATATACAGTGACATAAGTATTTCCTTTTTCATCTGTTCCGTGATAAATCATAATCCTTTTTCCATAGTTTCCGCCTTTGCCAACTGCAATAACCGTCCCATTTGCAGTTGCTTTTATTGGAGTGCCGGTTATATCTGCAATATCTATTCCCCTGTGGATGCCAGTTATTCTTACTTCTCCAAATTCAGAAGTAACCCTTCCGCTGGCTGGCCAGATTGAAGGTATGTCAGGATCAGCGATTATACCGGTAAATATATACTCGTCAGGATCAAACTCAGAAGACGGATCAAGCAGTGGAATGATTTCTATAAGAGCAAAAAACCATTGTTTATGAATATCATCTAAGCTTTCAGCAATTTCCTCATCTGTAAGTATAGCATTTTCAATTTCATATTCTTCTTTTTCATTAAGACCTTCAAGAAAATCGTTAACTTTTTTAACAGTCATACTTTTTTCCGAAGTGTCATATTCCAGAGACTTAAGAAGTTCTTTAATCTCAAAGTAACCTTGCGGCTCAAGTTCTCTGACAACTATATTTTCTTTTTCTATAACAGTTTCTTTAACTTCTTCCCCATTTATTATTTTTGTTATTTTCTTTTCTTTTTCAATAATTTTATATTCTTTAA
>CAYOLB010000382.1:0-3432 GCA_964404675.1 uncultured Atribacterota bacterium
TTCAACCCTTAAAGTTTCCCTAACTATTCTAGCACTCTTCGGGCGGTGATTAACACATATCCAACCCCTATTAATTAATAGCTTTCCGCAACCACTACACTTTAAGTTATCTTTATCTATAACCTCTTGTATCTTTGGTTTAAGTTCTCGCTCATATACATTAACATCACCTAATAAATAAGGGTGTGCAACATCCACATCTATAAATTTATTGCTGTTCTGTATTCTTATTATCATTTTGTTTGTATCCTTTCCCCTAACCTAGTTATTGGTTAAAATCTGCACCCTAATAAGTTAAATTAAATAGGCGCGCGCCTGTGTTTTGACGTCAAATCCGTCAATTTCCCTTAAAATCGTTGATATCATAGCCATTCTTACGCATACTACCAATATTCTTATTTAATTGCCCTTTATCCACATCTCGCTCATACTTTTTACTTAATTCTTGCCTAATATCCTCTTGTGTTTTCCACTTTATTGTAGTCGCAATAGTCCATATATCAAACTGCATACTCCCCTCTTTCAATCCTCTCGTATTCTGTCGCTTTTGTTTTTGTTCAGCTCTTTCTATTCTATTAATACCATCCGTGTATAATTCAGATAGATATTTTTTCTTTTCAATCTCATACGGCTCGGCTAGTTCAGGTGAAGGCATAGACACTTTAATTCTCTCAATCTTAAAGTGTCTATTATTCTTTGTATACCTCAAATATTTAGGGTATTCTTTACCTGTAAAAGGCGCTACTTGTAGAAATTTAATCTTTAATGTTGCCTGTTTCTTTCTGTGGTTAATCCCTTGTGTTTCGGCTATGCAGTGGGCTAGCTTTCTAGTAGCACTATCAACATAAGATAAATAAGGCACTGTCATTATAACAATCAAATTAAGCGCTCGTGATGTTTGAAAAAAGAAATTTATAACCCTATTGCTAATAGTCATAAATTCCCTAGCATTATGTTCAACCCCTAACTCATCCCATAAAACAGCTTTTCCTTTAATTGATATATTTTCTCGCTCTACCAAATCTTGAAATTCTTTAATTTTTCTCATAAAAGGCAACGCCTTAAAACAACACCTTTCAATAGTAAAACTTTCATCAAGCTGTTCAGCTAAACGTAAGGCGCTGTAACTTTTTCCCGTTCCAACACCCCCCACTATAATCATAAAGAAATTTTTATTTTGTCTAAAAATTCTATCTTTAACATACTTACTAAAAATAGTATCTTTCTTTTTTACTTTCCCTTTTAGTTCTGTTAATTCTTTTTTATTTTTATTCTGCATTTTTATAACTCCTTAATTATAGAGCCGTCTTGTCTTACTGCAATAACTCTATTATTTTCAGGATAGTAAAAAACAAAAGCTTTATCGGGCGTTCCCTCTAACGCATAACTAATTACATTCTTTTTTGTGTCTTTCACTTCTCGCCATTTTCTTTTAAATTTCGGATTAAAAACTTTATGTTTTTTCATAGTATTCTCATAATCCCTTTTAGCTATTGTTTTGGCTTTCTCTATCCTTTGTAATAATTTTTTATCCATTTTTTAGTTAAACCCCCTTTCATTTTTATTGTTCTTCCTCACTCGCCTCTTCCTCAAAAAAGTTTAATTTCTTACTCAATTTAATAAGCTGTTCAAATAATCGTATATGCCACTCAACTTTGTAATTATACCATTCGTATTTGATATCTTTACCTTTCTCTTCTCGTTCTGAATATTCTTTAAATTTTTCTTTAAACTCATTATCAAGCTCTTCGTCTGCCTCTTTTGTTTGTTTATCAAAATATCCTAAAAGTAAAGCCCTTAACATTCTAACAGAATTAGAATAAACATCCCTTGAATTATGCACGTATGTTCTTATTACAGGATTATTGCCTGTCTCATTCCAATAACCCCCGTGCCATTCAACACTACCATTAACAACACACCTATTTATATGCATTAAAACAATCTGCTTAAATGTTAATCCAAATTTTCCCGAAGAGCCACCTCTCCAACTTTCTATATTTTCAAATTGTATGTCATCATTCATTTTCTTCACCTATCGGCATAAAACCTTTTTTATCTATAAAAATCATAATCGCCTTAAACTTCTCTTTTGCTTTTGCTCTCTTAAAAGAATAATATTTTTTCATATCATCAGTTAAATAATTATCCATTTTCAAACCCCTAGTTTTTTCTTTAAACCATTTATCTAGTTCTTGTCTTGAATTAATATAATCATTATCATCTTTCAACTTCGCCCATAACAAAATTTCTAACGCCTCAACTTTCGGGGTTAAAGGTAATAAGGTATCTGAAAGCGCCTCTCTACATACCTGTATTTGATTTTGTAATTGCTCAATAAAACTTAAACTTTGCTTTCCTTTCTCTATTATTCTATCATCCATTTTAAAACTCTTCACCCCCAACATATTTATCTTTCGCCTCACCATAAATTTTTATTTTCAAATAATCACTTCTGTTTAGAAGTTTATTTAATTCCCTAAAAAGCTCTCTACAAACTTTCATAATCCCACTTACATACGCATTAATATCAATTATTTTCGTGCCGTTTTCTGTGGTTTCTCTTATCATTAAATCAAAATCTTCAAGAAATTTATTATAAGCATAAGTCATATCATCATCAAAAAAAGGTAATAAAACATCACTCAAACCCAAAACAGCACGTTTATAACATTTAGCATAATCTAAAATATTTTCTTGCGACACAACATTTAAATTTAAATCCATAACTCTACGCATATAACTTAAAACAATTTGTCTAAAACTTAAATTCTCGTCACCGCCATAACTATTATTTTCATTCATTTTAAAATTATAATGCCCCCATTAAATTCAATACATTTAACATTTTCAGAAAAATTAGAACATTTAAGAATATCACGAACACTTTTTTTATCTTCACCAACAGAAAAAAGGTTTTTCAATTCAGATTTAGTAATTATACATTTAACATTTTCGCCATTAAGTATAAGTTTTTTTTCGTGTTCAAATTTAGAATTTTCCAAAACCCGAACATTCTTTTCAATCTCTTTAAGCGCGGTTTCTAAAATCTTAATATCCATTTCCAACCACCTCATTTAAAGTTTTTATCTGTGCTATTTTAATAAGAAATGTTTGGTTACGTTCTGTAAAAATAACTATGACTTTGTCATCCGCTAAATAATCTTTAAGAACACCAACAAGCGCTTTATCTCTAAAATTATCTTCCCACACGACTTTTATTTTTTTCCCTATAAGCTCATTATACACACACATTTTTATCACCTAAAAAAAGTTTATTTAACTCCCATAGAACAAACGCTAGCTTTCAAAATCTCGCGTTGTTCTTGTATTCGTTTAATTTCTTCATAAATAGGTTTCCAATAACTACTATCTGTTAATTCTCGTTCATCAATTTCGCTAGCGTTTGGTAATTTCATTTTAATAATTTAC
>CAYOLB010000383.1:0-2206 GCA_964404675.1 uncultured Atribacterota bacterium
CCATTGTTGTCATGATTAATGTACTGGCAACAAAAATAATTATATATAAGAGGAAAAAAGAAGTAATATTGCTCACAACTTCATCAGAAATCTTTTTATTCCCTACATAGATAGGTTTAATGACACGTGGATGAAGAATTTTTTGGAATTCATGGTTTACTTTTTTTAAAAGAATTAGAATGCGGATATTTTTTATTGCTCCGCCAGTAGAGCCAGCACAACCACCGATAAACATTAATATCAATAAAATATTTTTAGATAGGGCAGGCCATTGATCATAATCTGCTGTCACAAAACCAGTAGTGGTAGTTATTGATACGACTTGGAAAGAAGCATAACGTAGTGCTGTTAGAATTGAGTTATAAACATAAACACGTAATTGGGTTGTAATAATAAAAGTAGAGAAGATAATGACAGCTGTATAGAATAGAAATTCCCGGTCTTTCAATAAGCTTTTTACATTACCATGTAACACTTTATAATGTAGAGTAAAGTTAGCACCTGCGATGAACATAAATATAATGATAATAATATCAAAAGTTGGGTTATTATAATGACCAACGCTGAGATTCTTAGGGGTAAAACCACCAGTGCACATAGTTCCAAACATATGTGTTAGGGCATCATAAAGAGACATTCCAGTGAAATAGAGCAGGATAACCTGAATAACCGATATAATAATATAAACTAAATATAATAGTTTTGCAGTCTCTTTTATTCGAGGTTTTAATTTATCAGGCTCAGGACCGGGTACTTCTGATCTGAATAACTGCATTCCCCCTACACCTAATGCTGGTAAAATAGCTACCACTAATACAATAATTCCCATGCCACCCATCCATTGGATTTGATCCCTCCAAAAGAGAACTGATAATGGGTGTCCTTCAATTGTGTTCATTACTGTTGCTCCAGTAGTGGTAAATCCGGACATTGATTCAAAATAAGCATCGACAAAATTCGTAAAGGTTCCACTAAATAGAAAAGGGAATGTCCCAAAGGCTGCTGCAAGTATCCAACCAAGAGCAGCTATCGCAAATCCTTCTTTTTTCCCAATCCCATTTTCGGATGTAAATGTCTGTTGCAGAAAAAGACCAGAGAGCGTTGTTATAATAATAGAAGCAATAAATGCATAAATGCTATTTGTTTCCTGATAATAAAAGGCGTAAAACAAAGGGAAAATCATACTTATGCCTAAAAAAAATATTATTGTACCTAGAGTGTTAAGAACAACCTTGTATTTCACTTAAATATTTTAACTCCTTCGTCCATTAAAGAGTTGCTCTACTTTTTTAAGTTCGGTGTTTTTGGCAAATACAATAACCTTATCTCCCTCGTTAATAGAATCTTCACCGTGGGGAATAATAACTTCTTCGCCTCTGATGATTGCTCCTATAATGGTGTTATTAGGAAAATCGATTGTTTTTAAAGGCTTATTAATGAGTTTATTATATTTGTGGACAATTAATTCTACTACTTCAGCGCCTCCTTCTTTTAAAAGTGTTAAGGAAATCATTTCTCCTCTTCTTAGAAAACGTAATATTGCAGAAGCGGTGGTTAAGCGTGGGTTAACTACTGCATTAATTCCAATTTTTTCTAAAATAGGAATATAATTCGTTCTACTTATTTTTGCTATTACTTTTTTTGTTCCCAGATGTTTCGCTAGCAGAGAGACTAGTAAATTTTCTTCATCATATCCAGTAACAGCAACGAAACCATCAATTGTTTCAATACCTTCTTCTTTTAGCAAGTCAATGTTAGTTCCATCTCCATTAATGACAAGAGTTTGGGGTAATATTTCTGCAATTTTTTCACACTTTGCTTTGTTTACTTCTATTAGTTTGGTTTTTATGCCTATCTTGTTTAAGAGAGAGGCAGTTTGAATACCAATATTACTCCCGCCAAGAATAAGTACATCTTGCATAGCACAAGATTTTTTATTACAAATTAATTCCAGATCATCATAATTTTCCTTTTTAATTAAGATATATATTTTATCATCAACTAATAAATCATCATCACCACCAGGAATAATAAGTTTTTTGTCTCGATAAATAGATGCTAATAAGGTATTAGGTCCAAAATTGATATCTTTGATTTTTTTATTGGCACATCCACAGCTATCTTCAATTTTTAGTCCAAATAAGGATATTTTTCCACCAGCAAAATTTTGAGCTTCACTGACATTCGTTGGGGTTTTTAAGAGTTT
>CAYOLB010000384.1:0-2022 GCA_964404675.1 uncultured Atribacterota bacterium
CTATGAAGCTTTGAGAGAATATCTTTTAAAATGTAATTATTTTTTAAGTTTACGGTGGTAATAGCGAAGGGGAAACACCTGTTCCCATCCCGAACACAGAAGTTAAGCCCTTCAGCGCCAATGGTACTGCACTGGTAACGGTGTGGGAGAGTAGGTCACCACCGTTTTTTTTATTTCATTTCTCATTTTGATAATCAATATATTCGATAAATTTAATATTATTTCAATATTAATTGCTATACTAATTAAGAATCATTAGTAATTGTATAATAATATAAAAAATTTTTTTATATTCAAAATAAATAATGATTAATAGGAAAATTCAGCAAAAAATACTGCCTAATTGTAAATATTATTATAATAATTAAAAATATAATATATAATTTCAATAAAATAGGATTTAATCAAAAAATTTTAATTTTTATATATTTTAAATAAATAATTTAGTATAATCGTTAAAAAGAAATATTTTAAGGGTTTTAATATTTTATGCATATAAATTAAAGATGGGTGAAAAATGAAAAGAATGGGAACAATCAGATCAAGATGTGATATTAAAAATTATAATAAGATAAAAAAAATTGGTAATAAATTTTTGATAAATTTTATTACAGATATCGTAGAAATATTAAAACCTGATTCTATCTTTATGTGTAGTGACACTGATGATGATTTTGATTATATAAGAGAAAAAGCAATTAAGGATAACGAAGAGTCGAAGTTATTAATAAATGGTCATACAGTACACTTTGATGGCGAAAAAGACCAGGCCAGGGATAAGAGGATGACAAAGTTTCTAGTTGAAAATGATTCAGAATTAGGAAAAGGTTTTAATACATTAAACAGGGATGAAGGGCTTGAAGAAACATTGAATATTATGTCAGGTATAATGAAGGGAAAGGAGCTTCTAATATTACTTTTTACACTTGGTCCAGCCGATTCAGAATTTACAATACCTGCAGTACAATTAACAGATTCAAGCTATGTAGCTCATTCGGAAATTATACTTTACAGACCAGGATATGAAGAATTTCGAAGAAAAGGTGATTTTAAAGGTTTTTTCAAATTTGTACATTCTGAAGGGGAATTGGAAAATAATGTCAGTAAAAATGTCGATAAAAGAAGGATATATATAGATACACAGGAAGATACAGTATATTCTATGAATACCCAGTATGGAGGAAACACTATAGGTTTAAAAAAATTGGCAATGAGACTGGCAATATACCGTGCTTATAAAGAGGACTGGCTTACCGAGCATATGTTTATAGCCGGTATACATGGTCCATCGGATAGGGTGACCTATTTTGCAGGAGCTTTTCCATCTATGTGCGGAAAGACTTCTACTGCTATGCTAAAAGGTGAGACAATAATAGGAGATGATATCGCATATATAAAAAATAAGGACGGAGTAGCAAGAGCTGTAAATGCAGAAATAGGTATATTTGGAATTATCAAGGATATTAATCCTGATGACGACCCGATGATATGGAAAGTGTTAAATGTAGAAAATGAGATAATTTTTTCCAATGTTTTAAAGACAGATGATGGAAATGTTTTCTGGATTGGAAAACCAGTTGAAGTTCCGGAAAGGGGAATTAATTATACCGGAGAATGGTGGCCAGGGAAAAAAGATGAGATGGGAAATGAAATACCTCCGTCACATAAAAATGCAAGATTTACAATAAGTTTAAAAGATATGGAAAATCTTGATCCGGGGTATAATAATACTGAAGGCGTAAAGATCGGTGGAATAATATATGGCGGCAGGGATTCTGACACGTGGGTCCCGGTTCTGGAAGCTTATAATTGGACCCATGGTATAGTTACAATGGGTGCTGCAATAGAATCAGAGACAACCGCTGCTACGCTTGGAAAAACAGGAGTGAGAACCTTTAATCCTATGTCTAACATGGATTTTTTATCGGTGCCACTGGGAGTTTATATAGATATGAATATAAGATTCGGGGAAGGACTTGATGAATGTCCGCATATATTTTCTGTAAATTATTTCCTGAAAGA
>CAYOLB010000385.1:0-3526 GCA_964404675.1 uncultured Atribacterota bacterium
GAACCTAAAATGAAGTTAAAGGTAATGAGAGGATATTCAGCCATTTTGTTATAGAATTGAGTTGCAGTGAAATATTCTCCTCCTAACCTAATAACATCAATTCCACCATGGGCAATGATGTAAATGGTAATAACTCCTCTCCCTTCACTGGCCATATCATCAATAATATCCAGAACTTGTCTAGCATCATTTTGTACCAGTCCTTCTACCCGTGATATATCATTTTTGTAAGAACTAAAGAAGCTGATTCCGTTAATATAGGTATAAGTTGCATCATCAAATAACCCTTCGTCATTCATTAATCCCTGAACAACAATAAATCCTTCTTTGTACTGACTATAGATGGGGAAAAAGGGATAATCAACAAGTTTGCCAATTGGCTTGATAAAAGTTATATTAGAAGCTATAACATCATCTTCTTCAGGGATATCTTCAGTAATGATTTCGGGGATTTTATTATTTATTTTCGGCCACCATTGGGCATCAAATTCTTGATATTCACCATTTTCATCCACTAAAAGATATTTCACTGGATGGGCATAATAGGTTCTGGGTGCCAAATCTAAGTAAAAGAAATAGGACTCTTCATTCAATATGACCCTTGCTGATTGTTTGGTGGTAGTCGGACCATCTTCTTCGATGATTGTTCCTGGAGATAGAGGAGATTCCAATTTAAGGCATACATAGGGACCTCCGGTTTTAATTTCAGGAATATCAGGAAGAATATCTTCGATAACAATGCGAACAGCATCTTCCATTCCCGTTCCAACAATAATTGTTATCTGTTTAGTAGTACTTCCTGAGCTGTTAGTAGCAGTGAGAATATAAGTGGTAGTTTCAGTAGGAGTTACTGTATAACTACCTGTTGGGGTATCAGTTACAACCCCCACTGTAGGATTGATGGATATACTGGTGGCATTAGTGACTGACCAGCTTAGGACAACACTCTCTCCTTCCTCGATGGTTTCTACATCAGAAGTAAATGAATTAATAGTAGGACCAGTGGGAGTAACCCCTCCACAGGAAGAGAGCAACACAGTAAACACTAAAGCAAAAAGAATCATGATATTTCTATTGTTTAAAATAATTTTTTTCATCTAAATCGACCTCTCTTTACTAAAAATTTCAATAAAGAAAATGTTTACCACCTCCTTTAAATCTGCAATTTAAAAACACTTCTGATACAACAATCAGTAAAAAATTTTTATTTATAATAAAAAAAGACAAAGTAAGATATTTCTTCTTACTCTGTCTTTTATACCTGAGAGATTCTTCCGGAGGTATTAGGAATCACACTTTCAGCAAACCCTAATTAACCTTCCTAAGGCCTAGGGAATTGCCCCTTCGGTGCTCTTCTATGCAAAAGCTCTCCAGAGTCCTGTCTGATAACAGTCTTTTGTGCCGGTAGGTTTCGATACTATCTATCCGGTATCTTTCCTCTTGGGCGCTTTCTCTATTGATATAGAAAAACTTTTCTGTTATCTTCTTACAGGTTACGGTATTTTGTTGTCATTTTAGCAATATCAATTGTTATAAATTCTTGAATATTTTGAGTTATAATATATACTATTAATATACTACTTTTTATTAAAAATGTCCTTCTTTTTTTACAAAGAGCCATAACCCCCCTTAGCAGAATACTGAGGGGCTGTGGTTAACTGACTTCCTGAACTGAAACCAATTTTGCAATTTTGGGGTCAGGTCTCAACATTTGCAATTTTGGGGTCAGGTCTCAACATTTGACATTCAACTGTTTTTTAGAGCTTCAATGACTTTATCTTTTATTCTCTCAGCTTCTTTGTCTTTTTTGCACTTCTGTTTAAACCTTTTAACTGCCTGGGAAACTGCTGAATAATCCATAGTAAACAATTCTCCAATCTCAGTAAGTTTCAATGGAGTTAATTTCTTGATTAAATATAAAGACAGGGACCTATAAATATTTCCCCTTACATTACTCATCAATCTTTTCTTTTCTATTTGATTTACAGCACATACCTTTTGTATAATCTCTTTGGGGTTATAAGAGCTTGTCAAATTGGTAACGGGAATTTCCCTGGAACTTTTCTGATTTTCAATCTTAGCTTTAATCTTTTGAATAAAATCATCATTTCCCAAGGCAATATTACGATAACTTTGCTTTAAGGGATCCTCCAGGCTCTGGTTATCTAAAATGTATTCTCGATATTGTCTGATTGAGGAATTGTAATCAGGAGAAAAGAAATTTAAAACTAAAGATGTATTTAAATTATCAATACTGGACTTTCTTAAATTTACATAGTCAAGATAGCTGCTGTAGGGATAATCCTCTAAGTTGTCAACTATTCCTGCACATAAAGGATTTAGGTGAATATATACTGAAAGAACAAGTGCATAATTATCTGCATCCACCAGGATAGACTTAAAGCGCCCCTGAAATACTGAGCCAGCAAGTTGATAGCGTATGCAAAACCAGTTGGCATAAGAAGTATTCAGATAATGCAGTGCCTGGGAGATGTTGGGCTTTGTGGTTTTGAGAAACAGATGATAATAATTATCCATCAGACAATAAGCATAACAGGTAATGGTATATTTTTGAAAAGTCTCATCTAATTTTCGAATAAATGTTCTTTTATCTTTATCATCATAAAAGATCTTTTCTTTTCGATGCCCTCTTGAGGTTATATGATAAAAAGCATTTTGATAGGAGATACGTAATGGTCAGGACATAAGTAAATATTAGTATCAGTAATAAGTTATGTCAGCCTGTTGAGACCTGACCCTATTTTTTTCTGAATCTTGGTTTCCTCCAAAAAGGTAAATTAAAAAAATAATCTTATTTAATTAATTTGATAATCGAGAAAATTCAATATAAATATATTTGAATTTTTATAAATAACATTATACTACAAAAACCTAAAAAGAAATAAAAAAATGAGAGATAAGCTTTCTGATTAAAAAAAGATGATTTATCTCTCATTTTGATTGTAAAGTATTTTTATTGTTAAGAATTTATCTCAGAAACTTGGATACAAAGGGAGATGTTTCTCCTCGACGTAAAAAATGTCCTGACGGACCTTCGCCCAGAAATTCAGAAAACCAGGATTCGTGTTCAATCTCTTCATTAAGAATTGCCAGTGCTAAATCATAAGTTCGATGATCCTTTCCGGCAGTCATATCACAAATCTGGGTATATCCCTTTACAGCACATCGCTCAGCTTCGACTAAAACCTTAATAATTTCTTTGGTATTGTTCCGGTCTTTAGGTAGATTCGCCGGTGGACAGGCAGAAATATCATGGAATTCTTTCATATCATCAGGCAATTTACCGCCCAGTTCGTATATACGAGGTACCAGTGCTTCAAAATGATTGCGGTCTTCAATTCTGGCCGTTTCAGCTATTTCTTTGACTCCTTCACCCTCCAGTCCGATTAAATTAGCACGAAGAATTGTGTAATAATAAAATGTTGTCAACTCAGCTGATGCATTTTTAATAAGCAAGTCTAACAATTTATCAACATCAACTCCTGCTTTTTTTACCATTTCAATC
>CAYOLB010000386.1:0-17391 GCA_964404675.1 uncultured Atribacterota bacterium
TGATGCATCATCTGCTGCCAAAGAGTTTGTAAAGGTGGTAAGTCAAAACAAATATAGACAGTAGATATAAAAAAGTTAATAAAAGAGGTATAGAAAAATGGCATTTACTAAAGAAATGAGCTCAAGAGAGAGGTTTATTACAGCGCTAAAAAGAAATATACCTGACCAGGTACCTATTTTTGATTTCACATTTGGTAAAGAACTCCAGAAGATATTTATAGTGTATAAAAAAGGTTGGTCCATAAAATCCCAGATAAAAAACCCAATTTCAGGAGGAAAAGACCGGGAAGACTTACACTGTACCCGATCCTGATATTGATAATAAAAAGGTACTGGTAAGCGGGACAGTTGATGATGTAAAAAAGGAGACTTTAAGGTGTTTGCGGGAGGGCTCTGAGGGTGGAGGTTATATTATCTCTTCAGACCACAGCCTGCATGACGAGGTGCCGGTGCAGAATATACCTACATATATTGATATAATAATGAAACACGGTAGATACCATAACGGAAGACTGAATATTGTTTGACATAAAAAATGGAAAATATATTAAAAAATATACAGGATATAAAGGATGAAGTTATAGGCATTAGGAGGTATCTCCACAGGATACCGGAGCCAGGCTTTAAAGAAATAAAGACTTCAGAATATATTTTAAGCAAACTTGAAGAGTATGGCGTCAATAATGTAAAAAGAATGGCTGTTACTGGTGTTGTAGCCAATATAACTCCAGGAATCGTCAAAAAGACCATCATGCTTAGAGCCGACATGGATGGTTTACCGGTCAGGGAAGAAAATGATATAGATTACAGATCCAAAAATGAAGGCTGGATGCATGCCTGTGGTCATGATGGGCACATGGCGATTATGCTAGGAGTCATAAATGTGCTTTCACGGAATGTCAAACGCCTGAAGGGTAATATAAAGTTTGTTTTTCAACCGTCAGAGGAAAATCCTCCCGGTGGAGCCATTAAGATGATACAAGAAGGTGTACTTAAAAATCCTGGAGTAAATGCAGCTATAGGACTGCACATCTGGAATAATCTCCCATGTGGTATAGTAGGGATAAGAAAGGGCCCGCTGATGGCAAGTGTAGATCAGTTCAAGATAAAAATATTGGGTAAAGCAGCTCACGGCGCAATGCCCCACCTGGGGGTAGACCCAGTGGTAGTTGCAAGCCAGGTCATTAATGCCTTACAGATTATAATTAGCAGGGAGTTAGATCCAATTGATAATGCTGTACTTACTATTGGAAAAATAAATGGTGGATCAGCATATAATATAATAGCCGATGAGGTAGAGATGGCAGGAACGGTGAGGGTACTTAAACCGGGGCTGAATATGATTATACGGGAAAAAATTGAAAAAATATTAAAGAATGTAACTTCTGCTATGAATGCGAAATATGATCTTGAGTATGGTGACATGTACCCTGTTACTATAAATGACAAAAAGATAACGGAACTGGTAAGAAGGGCAGCTGAAAAGACGGTTGGTAAAACAAAAATAACTGAAGCAGAAAAAACAATGGGTGGAGAGGATATGGCGTTCTACCTTCGGGAAGTGCCGGGATGCTATTTTTTTCTTGGGTCATCTAATAATAATAAAGGTATTAACTCACCACATCATTCAAGTACTTTTAATTTTGATGAAGACTGTATGATTAAAGGTATAGAGATATTGATAAGGACGATAATAGAATATTTGGGAAGTTAATAAGTATATGGTAAATAAAAACTTTATTATAGCTGATATCGGGGCAAGTAATGGCAGGATAACCCGAGGGTTTTTTGATGGAAAGACTTTAGGTCTTGAGCCGATACACAGGTTTGAGAACACCCCTGTCACTGCCGGAAAATATCTTTACTGGGACTATCTCAGTATTTACAGAGAGATGAAAAAAGGGATAGCCAGGGCTGCTGCTAAACATGATATCAATTCAATGGCTACTGATACCTGGAATATTGATTTTGCCCTTATAGGAAAAGACGGAAGGATTATATTTAATCCCCTTCATTATCGGGACCGGAGCAGGAGTGATCCCGTTCTAAAAGATCTATACAGGGAGATAAGCAGAGACGAATTGTTTAAAATAACCGGGTGGAATCCAACTTATTTGATCAGTTCCCCATATTATCTGTATTATCTCAAGAAGAATTACCCTTATATATTAAAGAATACAGAGAAATTCCTTATGATGCCGGACCTTTTTAATTACTTTATGACAGGTGATTTCTTCACGGAATACTCTATTGCAAGCGGTTCTCAAATGCTTGACTACAGGACAGGTAGCTGGGATGAAAGAATATTAAGATCAAGTGGACTTGATAAAGAAATGATGCCTGTTATTCTGGATTCAGGAGAATATGCCTCAGAGCTTTCCCAGGATGTATGTAGCGAATTGGCAATAAAGCCATTTGCGGTTTCTACATGCGCTTCTCATGATACTGCATCAGCGGTAGCAGGCATACCAGCAAAAGGAAAAGAATGGGCTTTTCTGGGTACCGGTACCTGGTTTATGTTGGGAATAGAGACTGAGGATAGAATAATAGAAGATGGGGTCATAAGGAATGGTTTCAGCAATGAGGGTGGTGTCTCAAATTCCAATTTCTTTGCAAAAAATACATCTGCTGGATTATGGATACTGCAGGAATGCCGAAGGAAGTGGAATAGTACCCATAATAAGGAATACAGCTGGAAAGAGATTGAACACCTTGCCCGTAAATCGGCTACTCTAAAAGCTATGATAAATATCGAAGATCCCGTATTTGAATCTGGAAGCCAGGACATGCCGGGAATTATCGCGGATTTTTGTAAAAATACCGGTCAGGAAATACCAGATACAATAGGAGAGATTGCATATGTGATATTTTCCAGCCTTGCCTTTATGGTAAAGAAATATCTACTAGATCTGAAAGCTTTTACAGGGAAAACGTTCACAACCCTTCATATGATAGGTGGGGGAGTTTATAACAGCCTTTTATGCCAACTCATATCCAACACTACGGGGATTACAGTACTTGCTGGTCCAGCAGAAGCAGCTTCCATGGGAAACCTTATTATGCAGCTTAAAGCAGGGGGTGAAATCGAAGATCTGTCTCAGGGAAGAGAGCTGATATCAAGGTCTATTAAAATAAAAGATTACACTCCCCAGGACAAAGAATACTGGCAGCAGGGTTACAACCGGTTTAAGGAATTAGTAAAAAGGAAGAATGATAAATAATAATTACACTATCTTTATATTTATGCCGGTATCTCTAATCTTTTTATAGCATTTCCTATCCAGAGATCTGTCAGTTATAATTTCATCGAAGCTGTTTAGTGGTGCAAAATTAATATATGAGAACTTTCCAAATTTAGAGCTGTCACCTATTAGTATTTTCTTTTTTGAACATCTCATTATAGCCCTCATAATTTCAGCATCAAATTCTGTAGCAGTTGAGATACCCTTCTCTATCGAAATTCCAACAGGACTTAAAAAAGATATATCAGCATTAATACTGTCAAAAAAATTAATAGCATGGGGTCCTACATAAATACTTGAATTAGATCTTACCGTACCACCGCATACACTAACTTCTATGTCTTTTTTTATCATCGAAAGTTTCCAGAGCTCATTGGCAATTGGTATACCAGCGGTAGATACTTTAATATTTCTTTTATCTCTTAAATATTTTACTATGGCAAGGCAAGTTGATCCCGATTCTAGAATTACAACATCATTATCATTTATTCTTTTTGAGGCTTCTTCAGCTATATTTGATTTTTCCTCTTTGTGAAGTTTTATCTGCTCAGAAAAAATCGGTTCGGCCTCGATGGTATACTTATAAACTGCTCCTCCATGTACCTTTTTAAGAAAACCTTCTCTATCAAGTCTCTCCAGATCTCTTCTTGCAGTTATTGGAGATACATTAAATGCCTTGCTCAGCCTTTCCACCGTTACTACTTTTTCATGGCTTATTAAATTTTTTACTTCCATGATTCTTTTTTCAGGTATTCTCAATATTTGCCAATCTATTATAAATTATAAATAAAATTTATTGTTACTAACTAAATTGAAATACTTTTACTTTTTTCCATATAAAATCGGTGGAACCAGAAACAATACAATTTTTAATATAAACCGAATAACAATTGTGATACTCTATTTTTATATTTCTCAGTATTTATACTTAATATTATTTAATAACTAATATCATTAATCTAATGATTATAATAAACACCTCCGCCGTCAGCGATTATTTCGGTACCGCATATATAGCCGGATTCATCGGAGGCGAGGAAAAGTGCAACATTTGCAATATCAACTGGTTTTCCAAACCTGCCAATTGGAACTCTTGAAGCAAGCATCTTATTATTTTCTGGGGTATCTGGATATCTTTTTCTAAGCATTGGGGTATCTATTATATGAGGTGTTATTATATTTGTCCTTATACCTCTGGAAAGAAACTCGTACGAAAGACCTTTCATCAGTCCATATTGGGCAACTTTTGTTGTGGAATAATGAACCCCACCTCCGCTACCTGTTAGCACAGTTGCAGAACCTATTATTATTATATTACCGCTACCTTTAGCAAGCATATTACCAATAAGACATCTAACAATATAGAAAGGTCCATTTATATTTATATCTACTGATCTTTCCCACTCAGATATTTCCATTTCTTCCAGAGCTTTCTTTGAGCCATAACCTGCTGAAAGCACAATATTGTCAACTTTACTGTATTTTTTAATTATTTTTTTGCATGATTCTTTTACTTGATGAAGATCAGATATATCACAGGGAGTAAAATAGGCTTTGACTTTATATTTTCTTTCAATATCTTCTGCTATTCTTTCACCTGCTTCTTTGTTTCTACCAATTACGGCAATATCTGAGCCATGTGCAGCAAAATTGTATGCAATTTCTTTCCCTATCCCGCTTGTCCCACCAGATATCAAGCTAACTTTTTTAGTAAGATCAAATTCCTTCATAGAATCTTTCTTCCACTTTGATAACAAATATTTTTATATTTTAATATAATATCTGTATATTTTAAAAATTAAAAAGTTTTGTTGCATTATTAATAAAAATATTAATTTTATCTTCTTCAGAAATATCACTATCGACAACTCTTATAATATGATATCTTATATCGCTCCATGGCATATCAGTTCCAAATAATATTCTTTCTGAACCAACCTTACCTACATAATGTTCTAAAAGATTTGGAACAAATATATCACCTGCGAAATCGACATACAAGTTGCTAAATTTTTTTAATAACTCTATTGTTTTAAATAAATAATTACCACGGCCTCCGGCATGTGCAAGTATAAGTTTTATATTTTTATATTTTTTTAATATTTTTTCAAAGAGAAAGGGATCTGAATATTTTTGGTCCTTATTTGCTACATCTGGATTCCAGCTATGCGTCAAAATGACTAAATTGTTCCTATTAGCATGTTCCCAAAATAATCTATATCTTTCATCATGTGGATATGTTTTATGCCATGAAGGATGAATTTTTACTCCAACCAGACCATCCTTTTTTATATTTTTCTTTAAAAGGTCTAATGATTCCTTATAAAGATTAGGATTAAAAACTAGATATGCGTATAGGAATTTTTCGTATTTATTTAGAATATTTATAGTTTTTTTAAATCCAAAGTCAAAGGTAGCTAAAGAACCACTATGGCTAAATATTGCCTTTTTAACTCTTAGTCTCTTTAATATATCTATAATCTGCTTATCCGTGTCAGCAATGGTGTTAAAATAGGCTAATTCGCCAAGATGTAAATGTGTATCTATGATTTCATAATTTTTTATGATTTCATCAATCATAATTCTATTTCTTCTATAATCTTTTTTATATTTTTATAAGCTATCCTTTTTTTATCTTCTATTTCTAAATAAGAAAGAGTAATCCTTTTAACCGATAAATCAATTTCAAAATAAGGAAAATAAGTATCGAAAATTATTTTTCCTGGGCTCGTGTTTTCAATCAAGTTTTCTATTTGGTTTATAGCAAATAAATTATGAGAAGTGACATATATATTTTCAAAGCTTTTTAACAGCAACAAAAAGTAAGAGTTGTATAGTAAGCTTTTAGAATTCTGACCATCAATTAAAATTGGTAATTGTTTATAGTTTATTGATATATCTGCAATTTTTTCCCATTCAATATTTTTGTTACCTGTTATATCTATTTCCTCTAATCCAATCATTACCGGAAACCTGTAATAATTTAATATTTCATAGAATTTTGAAAATAGTCTGACTTCAAACGGGTATTTATTAGATTTAGGGAATAACTTTAATACCCTAAAACCTTCATGGAATCTTTTTTTTAAGCCTGTTTCGAACTCTTCTGGATTGGATATATATTCATGTTCCATTAACATAGCGCCATAAGTATTTTGATTATCCATAGATTTCAATATATTTGATAATATATTATTTCCTTCTCTAGGCCAGTAAAACAGTGAAGCATGATGTGAAATTATGTTACCTTTTATATTATATTTTTTTAATTTATCTTCAATAATACCCTTTACTTTTTTTTCATCAACAGAATATCTTAAATCAAGGTAATTTTGACCTATCCATGAATTACAATCAAAAAAATC
This sequence comes from uncultured Atribacterota bacterium, assembly GCA_964404675.1. Taxonomy (GTDB): domain Bacteria; phylum Atribacterota; class Phoenicimicrobiia; order Phoenicimicrobiales; family Stramentimicrobiaceae; genus CAZWUL01. The sequence continues at coordinate 6,608 of CAYOLB010000386.1, forward strand.
AATGTTCTTAATATTATTTGGACCCATTTTTCTATAGTAATTATCTTTTTTAATTAATATAACTAGTTAAATAAAGCTGTATTAAGATATAAAGCTTTACAAATTTTTTTAAATTTCTATTTAATCAAATTCCACAATTCATTTTTTTATGGTACCTACAGTTGGTATACTTGTTTGATTGTAGTCTCATATCTTTCCAGAATATCATCTGCCTGCTCTTTTGTAGTAATAAGGGGCGGCTTTATTTTAAGGACATTCTTGCCCTTTCCGCATCCGCCTACTCCGAAAATGATACCATTTTCAAATCCTTTATTTCTCATAGCGGTACAACCTTCATAATCCGGTTCTCTCGTCCCGGGATCTTTGACAAGGTCTATGCCAATATGAAATCCAATAGCTCTTACTTCTCCCATCTGAGGCCAGTCTTTCTGCATTGATATAAGGTTCTCTTTTAGATAATTTCCTACTTCTTTAACATTTGATAGTATACTATCACGCTCAATTATCTCTATCTGTTTAAGTGCGGCTACCTGGGATACCTGATTGTTGCCAAATGTATGTAGGTCTATACCGTTCATCTCAACACCTTTGATATCATCTGATATTACTATTGCATTTATGGGATAACCTGCTCCCATTGATTTTCCCAGTACCATTATATCAGGAGTTATCCCGTAATGGTTAGCTGCGCTCCAATCACCTAACCTGCCGAAGGCTGTCTGTATACAGTCCCAGATAAGTATTATATTATGCTCGGTGCATATGTCCCTGACCCCCTGTAAGTAATTCTTTGAAAAGATTACCTGTCCTCCAGAAGCCTGGAGAGGTTCCATAACCATGGCGCATACTGGACCTGTGGAGCCGTACTTTATCTGCATGGAAAGTGCTTCAAGACATTTTCTGTCAACTTCATCCCTGTCATTGGGGTCACTTACTTCAAAGTAAGGATGATAATAATATGGAGCAGGTACCCTTATAAAGTTTTGAGAGAAATGTGCAAGTGATGCACCACCAAGATATTTACCGTAAGCATATGTACCCGTGAGGGATGCACCTGTAGTCATAAAGGATGTCCCGTGATATCCACCGTAAAGAGATATAAAATTGTGAGCATCTGGCCTGTTAAGTATAGCAACTTTTAGTGCTGCCTCTATGGTTGCTCCTCCACCTATTGTAAACAATACCCTGTTCATCTTATCTGGGAATATATCTGCCAGCTTTTTAGCTAAAAGATAGCGGGGTACTGTATAGAAACCAGTATGAAAATGATTGGATAGTTCTATCTGCTCTTTTACTGCCTGGTTTATCTCGGGATTATTATATCCCAGTAGAAGTGCCCATGACTGTGAAGTACAATCTAAGTATTTATTTCCATTTATATCATAAACATAAATATTTTCTCCTCTTATAAGATTAACTCCCGGGGTACCACCTCCCAGCATAAGGTATGGTTCATAATTGGGAATATCCTTTTCGGTAAAATCAAGCGTCTTTTTTATTATAGTATCCATTTTAACCTCCATAAGCGATTTTATTTGATAATATAAAATCTTTAATGATTATATATGAATTATAATGATTTTTTATTATTTTGTCAAAATTATATTTTTAATTATATTTTTAATTTGTCTTTTTAATTATTTTTAACTCATCAAATCTTTTTTGAATATGCTTACCCATAATTTAGGAGCCTTTCTTTTTGGTCTTATATTATAACTTAAGCGAGTGTTTATTTTTAAATCATAAATTTAAAAAAACGGTTTACTTTTAAATGTAAATGACATAAACATTTACATCCTTGACAATTAGTCTAATTATTAGTATAAGATTTGTTATGATTAAACGCTTAATCATAACAAATTAATGGAACTTTTTATTACTAATCAAAGGAAAGAAAGTAGAATAATCTATACTAAAATGGGTTTTGAAAAATTGCTGCAAAAACGGAGGGGGGGGAAGAGATAGATGATAGAAAGTAAAGTGTTTGAATCTTATATAGGTGAACCTGATAAGGAGAGATTAAGGTCTGCAATAAAAATGAAGTCTGTGGATAGAGTACCTAATTCGGACAATCTTATCGAAGATAAACATGTAGAGAAAATCCTGGGAAGATATGCAGGAAACACCTTTGCATCTGTCGGAGATCCTGCTAAAGGAGCAGGGAATCAGGCAGTAAGGCCTATGTATCCGGATGATTTTATAGATCTTTGCAATATTATAGGGCAGGATATTATTAAGTTTGAAGCTGGTTTCTGGACACCTTTTAAAAAATATGATGAGGATGGTAAATTGGTACAGGTTGCTGATAAAAGTATTAAAAACAGAAAGAGTTTTGAATCACTTATACTTGATTCAAAGACTCAGATAGATAATTCCATTAAATATGCTAAAGAATACAGGAAAGCTTTAGAAAGAAGAAACACAAAGATTGGTATAATGGCGTCCTATGGTTGTATAATGCAAACACTGTATGAGTTTGTGGTGGGGATGAATGATTTTATGATAATGATATATGAAGATCTTGGATTAGTTGTAGATATGCTAGAAGTATCGGCAAATCATTTTAAAAAGATGACTGAATCCATGGTTGATGAAAATGTAGATTTTATTGGTATTGGTGATGATGTAGCTTTTAATAAAGGACTTTTTATACCACCAAAAATTATGAAGGAGATATGGATACCAAGAATAGCCAGGATCATGGAACCTGCCCTTAATGCAGATATTCCAATCCTATTTCACTCTGATGGCAAAATTGATGATATAGTAGAGGATCTCATAGAAATAGGTGTTAGTAGTATTAATCCAATGGATCCTTCAGGAATCGATTACAGGGATTATAAGAAAAGATTTGGGAGCAGAGTGGCTCTTTCAGGTAATATAGATATAGAGTTTCCATTATCAAAAGGCACTCCTGAGGATATTGAGAAGGATATCAAGGAACATATGGAAGTACTTAAACCCGGTTATGGTTATGTTGCTGGTAGTTCCCATTCCATAGTGAACTATATTCCACACGAAAACTATATAGCTTATATCAATTCTATTCATAAGTATGGGCTATATTAGGCTATGATGCCAGGGTGCATGACATTATAGTAAGCAATATAAATGAATACAAACAAGGGGGATAAAATGGTTGATTTTTTTGATGTAAATAATTGGATTAAAGAAGGTGATTTTAATCACGTAGATGAATATAAAAAAGCATATATTAATAAGGCTTATAGAGTTATTCTTACTAATTATTTCTCATTAATTTATCACTGGGATTTTGGAAACGAAAAATTAACCATTAACCCTTTATTAATGGAAGATGAAAATATATTTTTCGGTTTTATTATAACCCCCGATAATTATTCAAATGGTAATTTTGAGAAGTACATAATCAACTGTTATAAGAAAAAGGTAAGATTATTCCGTTTTTTCCCCAAGACCCATTGTTTTTATATTTATGACAGTTATATGAAAAAAATATTTAATATACTTGATTTTTATAGATTTCCAGTAATGCTTGATCTAAAACAGTTGGATATCACAGGTAATAAATATTTCGCCATCGACAATATTGAAAAAGTATTGGATAAGAATCCAAATATGCCATTTATATTGGAGTGCAGTTTAAAACAATTGATGTTTAACAGCTATTTCCTTCCTTTATTAGATATATATGAAAATCTATATCTCGAGATAAGCGGATTATTGGCAGTTAATCAAATCGAACATTATGTTAAAAAGGTTGGTTCGAATAGACTTATTTACGGTACTAATCATCCTTCCATTGAATTAGAATTCACAAGAGATAGGATATTACTTTCTGACCTCAATAATAAGGAGAAAGAAGAGATATCATCTAATAATCTTGACAATATAATAAGGAGAATAATAAATGAGTGATAATATTGACTATAGTAGTATTTTAGCAGAAACAAGATTTATTGACTCCCATATGCATCTGGGGCTCCACAGGAGATATCACTATATAGACTATACAGATGATGAGGTCATAGATGTTGAAAGAAGGTTCAATGTAAAAAAATGTTTATGCTCTCATATAATGGGGCTTCTTGCAAATGATTTAGATGAGCAAATGAGACAAATCAATAATCTATATAAGAGGTTTGGGGACTATATCTACTGGTATATGATATATAATCCAAATATTTCTTCTAAATCTTTAAATATTATAAAAAATAACATGAATAAGATTAATTTTGCAGGGATAAAAATACATCCAGTTGCACATAGCTGTAATCTTGATGATGAAAAATATTATCCATTATGGGAATTCTCGATTGAAAATAATGTAGTAATACTTTCTCATACCTGGAGCCCATATACTGAAAATCCAGATCAATTCAGAAGTAATCCATTACTGTTAGACAATGTATTGAAGAAATATAAAGAACTTAAGATCATTGCAGGCCACGGAGGAGGTAAAATACCTTTTTATGATAAAGTAATTAAACTACTTGAAAAATATCCCAATCTTTATGTAGATTATTCTGGTGATACTTTATATCCCCAAGTATTGAGAAAAGCCATAGATAGTATTGGAAGCAAAAGGGTACTTTTTGGTACAGATATGCCTGTGATCGACATTAGGTATCATATAATAAACTTATTTAAAGCAGATCTTAGTAAAGAGGAGCGGGATAATATTGCCTATTATAACTCAACTGCACTTTTTAATCTTAAAGATGAATAGGTTAAGAATAGAGCAGGTTTAAAAGCCAAGAAATGATAAATGTTATAAGCTAAGAAAACGACATATAGAACGAGGTAAAAGATGTTAAGGATAAACGGTTGTTACGGTATTATGGGTGGTGCTTACAATGAAAGATATGTACCAGGAGGATATTATGAAAAAATGGAATTTGAAAGATTTTTAGGCATAATGTCTGAGATAGATGATGTATCAGGTATATTTGTAAGTTACCCCGGTCATCCTCTTATAGGAAATCCCGATAAGCTAAAAAGAAAACTTGCTGATTATAATCTTGTGGTGTCAGATATTGGTGCAGAGATCTGGTCGGACAGGAAATGGAAGTATGGGACACTAACATCTAATAATAAGAAGATAAGGAAAGAAGCTATAAAAGTAATAAAAGAAACTATTGATCTTGCTACTGAACTTAATGCACACAGCGTTCTTGTATGGCTTGCTCATGATGGTATTGATTATGCTTTTCAGAGTGATTTCAATAAAGCCTGGGATAATTTGATAGAGTCGTTTGAAGAGATAGGAGGATATAATCCTGAAGTAAAATTAGCAGTCGAATATAAGCAGAACGATCCTAGGGCAAAATCATATATTGAAGATATTGGTAAACTTATGTTTTTAATAAATTCTCTTAAAGTTAAGAATATAGGAGCTGCTTTTGATCTTGGCCATTCATTTTTTGCTGCTGAAAGACCTGCTGAATCAATTGCCATTTTAAATAGAAATAATAAATTGTATCAAATCCATCTTAATGATAATTATAGAAATGCTGATCCGGATCTTCTTTTTGGCTCAATTAATTTCTGGGATACATTGGAATTATTTTATTGGCTAAAAAAAAGTAATTACCAAGGATGGATGCATACTGATATTTTTAGCCCCAGAGACGACAGAATAGAAATGTTTAAACTGGCTGTCAGTTTTATAAGAGATTTTGAGGTTATGGCAATGAAATTAATAAAGCATTCAGAAATTATATCCAAAAACTTGCTAAAACATAATTTTGTAGACAATATGTCATTAATAAAAGAGACAGTCTTCGGTCTTCCGTTAAACCATCAGACTTCATATGATGATGAATAGGCAAGAAAGGTAAATGTGTAGACAGACCATGTTCATATAGTAATAGTGATACCATCTAAAATTTCAGTTTCCAGTATAGTAAATTATACTGTCATTGAATGGAAGAAGACTTAAGAAAAAGTTTTATTTTATAAAAAAAGCAATATTCGGAAGAGAAAAAATATAGTCAAGAGTATTCTGTATCTATGGTAGGATTCAATAAAAAACAGGTTATGGGTTATATAGAATATCAATACAGAGAAAGTAATGGAAAACTCAAACTCAAACTGGTTAGATAATATTGAAAGACTCCGACTTCATCTGAGGTTAGTTGACTGATAAAAACATTAATCAGAAATATCTATATAAGGATTTATAAATATATTAAATAAAAAAAGGTATAAAAATAATAGTCATATTTTTGTGAACAGGAAATTTAAAAATAATCCGATAAGGATAAATGACATAGCCTTAGAAGCAGGTGTTTCGATTGCTACTGTATCCAATGCCCTTAACGATAAAGGAAGATTAAGTAAAGACGTTAAGAAAAAAATCTTAAAAATCGCTTCGAAATATAGTTACAAGCCAAATATTATTGCTAGAACACTATCAGCGAAAAAATCCGGGATTATAGGGGTATTAGTACCTGAGATTTTTAGTGAGTATTACTACCAGGTTATTGCAGGTATGGAAAAGATTACAAAAGAAGAAGATTATACACTGGTTCTTATAAATACTTCAGGTGATACTAGTGAAGAGATTAAACAAATAAAAAAACTAAATAGATTATTGGTAGAGGGTTTAATATTATTTGGAGGTCCGAATAAGAATGATGCCCTGGAGGAAGTAATAAGCAGGATACCCGTTGTTTTAATAGACAGGGAATTAAAAAATATTAAATGTTCTTCAGTCCTGGTTGATAATAAGAATGCACAGAAAGATGCAGTCAAATTTTTAAATAACCTGGGACATAAGAATATTGGATATATCGGTTTCAGTACAAATACAAGTTTAATTAATGTCATAGAAAGAAAAAATGGATATCTGGAGGGCTTGAAAGCAAATAATCTAAAGTATGACCCGGATAATATTATATTTAATATTCTTAAAAAATCACCATTACAGTTGGAAGAATATTACTTTTTTTTGAACTCCCATATATTTATAGATAAATTTAAGAAAACACCAACTGCAATATTATGCCAGAATGACTATGAAGCTATAGTACTTTTAAGAGTTTTAACAGAAAAAGGAGTAAAGATACCTGAAGATGTATCTGTAATGGGTTTTGATAATATTTTTATATCTAGATTCACTACACCTCCTCTGACTACTACCAATCAGCCTAAAGAAAAATTGGGTGAAGCGGGAATGAAACTATTATTAAAGGTTATTGAGTCTGGTAAAGATGAAAGAGAGACAATTTATTTACAGACAAAAATAATAGAAAGACAATCTACTTCAAAAGTATAAACATTATTACAAGTGATTTTTGAATACATTATCTATGTTGAAAGTCTTAAGATAGAAAAATACCTCCTTTTTAACGATAACCCATCTGATGGTAGATCTATGATTTTTAGGCTATATCTATTTACAATGGTATATTTTATTCAATACTTTTTAAGTTCTATATCGCCTACTTTTCCTTCCTTTATAAAAGTACCACCTGTTATAAGTTTTACTATATCGTCTACATTTGTCTCTTCAATAAGCCGTTCTCCAACTTTCTTTCCTACCCTTAATACAACAAACCTATCTGCCACCATAAAAGCATGCTCCAGGTTGTGAGTAATAATTATTATAGAAATACCTCTATTCTTACATCTTTTTACAAGATCCAGAATATGACCTACTTCTTTTACAGCTAAAGCAGCTGTAGGCTCATCAAGAATTACAATATTTTCACCGAAATTTGTAGCCTTTGCCACTGCTACTGATTGTCTTTGGCCGCCTGATAAATGCCCTAACTTCTCTCTTGGATTTGGAATATCTATTCCAAGTGTATCAAGTATCACTTTTGATTTTTGCTCCATATAACGATGCCTTAAAAAATTAATAGCTCCTCCCATTAAAGAGATCTGCTCTTCTCTTCCTAGAAAAAGATTTTGTGCAACATTCAGTGTATCAACCAATGCAAGATCCTGATAAACAGTCTCGATCCCTGCTCTTTTGGCCTCCATTGGATTTGAAAACGTAACTTCCTTACCATTAAGGTAGATTTCTCCTTTATCAGGTAAATGTGCTCCTGATATTACTTTTATTAAGGTAGACTTTCCAGCACCGTTATCTCCCACAAGTGCCATAACTTCATTCTTGTAAAGATCAACACTTACATCATCAAGGGCTACAAGAGCCCCAAACTTTTTAGTTATATTTTTTAGGCTGAGTATTTTTTCATTTTCCATTTATTATTCCCTCTCAATAAAATATATCTTTTAGTATTTATATCCACCACCTCGAATCACGTTTACATAAACAGCTAGTATTATTATGGAACCTCTTACTATGTCCTGCCAGAATGTTTGAATACCTAAAAGATTCATCCCATTTTGTATTACGACAATAACTATTACACCAAGTATTGCTCCTGTGAGCTTCCCACTACCACCCTTAAGGCTTACTCCACCAAGAAGAATAGCCGCTATTACATCAAGCATGCCTGATTCTCCTACACTAGGTTGCAAAGAGGCTATCTGGGAAAGCATCAAAAAAGCTCCTATTCCTGCTACAAGTCCTGATATAACTAAAGCTCCAAATCTTATCTTCCTTAAACTAATTCCTGCTAAATAGGAAGCACTTCCGCTACCACCTACTGCAAATAAATATCTTCCAAACTTAGTGTGGTTCATTATTACATAAAAAATAAGATAGACAAAAAGGGTGATAATAAGAGAGTACGGTATACCAAAAAGAGATCCTCTTCCAACAGCAAGAAAAGCTGGTCTCGATTCTTTAGAAACCGATAAGGTTCTTGAAGCTGTAAACATATAAGTAAAACCCCTCATTACCATAGCTGATGATATTGTACCTATTATCGGGTGTATTTTCATTACTGTTACTATAAAACCATTTACTGCTCCAAGGGCTGCACCAGCTACAATACAATATATTATTATAATATAGAAATTTACTCCAGCTCTGTTAAGAACAATAGCAGAAGCACCAACAAGAGCAAGTATGGTATACTGGCTTACATCAAGGCAACCTACTATAAGTGCCATTGTAGCTCCTACTGCCATTACGCCTAAGATAGTCATATACAGACCTATGTTAGAGAAATTACTAAGAGTAAAGAAAAACTCTGATGCATTGCCAAAAAATATCATAAGTGTTGCAAGAGCTACTAATAGGCTTAACTGAGGCCCCCAGTTTTTGTTAACTTCAGAAATATACTTTTTTATATTTGCCATATATTTCCCCACTTTAATATACTTATTATTTATTTGATAGTATAACTTTTAATAATCAAATGATAAATATAAAATCGTGCACCAAAAATACATATATAGGTTACTCTGAATATGTATTTATTAATTATTTAAGAATAAATTACGGAACAAAAAATATCTCTAAATGTTTAAAATATTTACTGTTGCAAAAAAAAATTATTCTGAATAAATTAAATTACTAATATCAAACCTGCATACTGCAATTTAACTTATACAAAGTAATTAATCTTAATCTTGTTACTATCACAAAAAATATATATATGAGTGGGTATATTTTCAATTCTTATTCTGGATAATATTCATCTAGATTATCTTTATCCAGTGTAAAGTGATTTAAATAAACGTTCATTGGAACATCCTTACCTTCCAAAATATCAATAGCCATCGGAATTACCTGTGACCCATAAGTCTCTGGAGCATATGATACTGAAGCAATCCATACATCGCCTCCGCCACCTCTTACGTGCTCATGAAAAGGAGTATCACCACCATGTGAGAATATCATAACGTCGTCTTCCCTTCCCGAAAGCTCTACGCCTGCAAATGCTCCTGAACCTGTTTCATCATTATGAGCAACAACAAGTATTTTGTGTAAATCAGGATGAGCAGTTAAAAAGTCAGTAATAGTATCTCTTCCAACCAGTACTTGCTCGCCTGCACCTACATCAAATTCAAATCGATTGCTCTCATCTGGTAAACTAATATCAGCAGCTTCTTCATCCAGATAATCATAAAAACCAGTTACTCTATCAAGAACTACATCTCCACCACCCATATAGCATAAACCAACTAGTGCTTCCACTTCACCATCCCATACTTCTTTAATATCCTTAACTGCACGTTCTGCAAGTACTCGTCCTGCCTCGTAAGAATTAACACCGAAATAATATGTACCTTCATAAACGGTATCCATAGATATGAGAACTACTCCTGCTTCCTTGCACATATCAAGCATGGTCGCTCCCACTTCAGGAATCCAGTTAAAATCAATTATCACCTGTGCTCCCTGGTCAATTAAGGATTGAGTATTAGATGTCATTCTGGTACCATCCATTTCAGCTTCTGTATAAAGAAGTTCTACTCCATATTCTTCCGCAGCTTCTTCTATCCCTTCATGAACTTTATAACAAAATTCGTGAGAGTCAGCATAATTATTAAAACCTATTACCCACGGCCCCGCTTCAGCTTCCTCTTCTACTACTTCCTCTTCTACTACTTCCTCTTCTTCTACTTCCTCAACAGGCGCAACTTCTTCTTTGCACCCTGAAAGCGAAAAAGTTACTAACATAAACAAGGTCATTAATAATACCAACAAATAAGGCAATACCTTCTTCATCCTAACCTCCTCATTTTTTTAATACCCACTCATATTTATGAAAATATAAATTATGATTAATTCTGATTGTTAAAAATTATATTACTTTAATTTAGCTTAATCAATACCCCGAATTGCTTTATTAATAATCTAAATGAAACGGTAACGTTGGAATTTTAAAATATAACAATATAATAGTAAAAATTTATGAATTAATGTATATTTTATACAT
>CAYOLB010000387.1:0-7481 GCA_964404675.1 uncultured Atribacterota bacterium
CAATTTATTTACAATAATAAGGATCAATAATAACCTGGTAATTTTTTGTCCTTACAATCACTTGTAAGTTTTGTAATTACCTAAGGGATGGCTTCCCAGGAGTATCCGCCGAAACTTCGATAATCTCCTACCTCGTCAACTTAATATTATTTTAAATAGATTTAACTAACAACAATCTTTTTTTCTGTAATATTAAGTTCTGGCGCTAATATTCTTTTTTTCTTTTTTTTCAATAAATGTTAATACCTCCTTTCTATATCTAAAAACCCGTTTTAATTATACCATATTTTCTGTAATCGCTTTAAATATATTTAATTATGACTTATTTATCCCTCTTATTATTTTAACAAAAGGCTAAAATATATTATTATTTATAATTTTTAAGGTAAGCATTAATAAAATTATCAAGTTTCTCTGTTAAATTTTCGACTACTTTTTTATCTTTGCTTTCTAATAATACTCTTATCTTGTTTTCTGTTCCCGAAGGCCTTATTAATATTCTTCCATTATCTTTTTTTAGGCTATTTTGTAGTTCCATATTTATTTCATTAAATTCACTGCTCCTTAAAAAAGACATTTTATTTTCAATTTTATAATTTAATAACTTTTGATAGTATTTTTTCATACGTGCAGCTTGTATTGAAATTTTTTCATTGTTCTTATTTAAAGCCATTAATAACTTTAAGGCAGTTATTATTCCATCACCATTGGGACTGTGTTTGAAAAAGATTATATGTCCTGACTGCTCTCCTCCCAGTAATGATTTTTTTTCAATCATCTTCTTCAAAACATATTTGTCTCCAATATTTGTTCTAACAACTTTCCCTCCAATTTCTTCGATTGTCTCATCAAATCCTAAATTACTCATATAGGTAGTCACAATTATATTGTTACCCAATTGTCCTTCTGGTAAAAAAGCCTCAGTGTAAATAACCATTATTTGATCTCCGTCCATAACTTGACCCTTTTCATCTACTGCTAAAACCCTGTCAGCATCACCATCAAATGCAAATCCTATATCTGCTTTTTCTTTCAATACCTCTTTTTGCAAACTATGCATACAAGTTGAACCACACTTCTGATTAATATTGATTCCATTCGGTGAATTATTTATAACTTTCAAGCTATTATTTAATCGGCTGAATAATTCTTCAATTATATCGCTGGAAGCCCCATTGGCACAATCAAATATTATCCTATAGTCACTTTTTGTAATATCCCCCTTTATGGAATTCATTACATATTCACTATATATATCCTTCGAATCTTTTAATAACCTTACTTTCCCAATACCTTCTCTCGGTATCTGTAGTTTTTTGTAACTTTCATTAATGAGTATTTCTTCAATTTCTTTTTCCTGCACACTACCAAATTTATAACCATTATTATTGAAAAACTTAATACCATTATCATAATACGGGTTATGAGAAGCTGATATTACAATACCCATAGTAGCCTTAAAATAGTTAGTTAAATAGGCAATTGCAGGGGTTGTTATTATTCCAGCATTAATAACATTTACTCCACTTGCACATAAGCCAGCTATAAGTGCAGATTCAAGCATATCACCAGATAGCCTGGTATCTTTGCCAATTAATATTTCTCTATTTTCTTTATTGCGGAAATAATACCCAATTGCCCTTCCAACATTAAAGGCTATTTCTGCAGTCATTGGATATCTGTTAGCTTCTCCGCGTATTCCATCAGTACCAAATAACTTATTCTCGTTCATTAAATTTTTTGCTTCCTTTATTTTTTTATTGTAACATTTACCTCTTCTGGAATTATCTGTATTAAAGTTATTTCAGAGGGTAGCTCAACTTCTACTTTTACTTTCCCAATTTCAAGGTCTGAAAGATTTATAGATGCCTTTATATCATCTTCAGTCATACGATTAATAGCAGTGTATCTTCCGCTTACTTTAATATCCACAGTCTCTGGGTTCAATTGATAATCAATAAAAGGTGATGCATCTCTTCTTTTTATTCTGATATTGTTAAATATACGTTCCTCTTCTTTTTCCATAACATATATCTGGACCTCAATTAAAGGTTCCTGTTCATTGGTAATGTATATACCTTCACTGATAACTGGCGGTATTTCTACTGTCAGTGTTTTTGATATACCATTGACATCAATTGGTATAGTTTCCAAAAAATCTAATTTACCTATTTTTGAATAATTCCCATATACTTTAATATAGCTTGGATTAGCTTCTATTTTTGAAATATAATATTCTGGTGCTGGTTTTCCTATAATACGAGTTTTTATTGGTAATATTTTTTCAGGATACCCTTCGCCTACCTGTATTGACACAGAAACAGTATTTGGCTTCACTAACAAATTTTTAATTTCTTCGCTATTTTTGTCATAGATAGACACAATTTTTTCGGTCTCAATATTTTCTTTTATTGATGAAATATCAATATCAATCCTTACCTGTTCAATTTGTTTTAGCAAAGAATCAGGGCCAACTATGGCCACTTGCTGTGGAACAATATGCGGTTCATCTTCTAAAGAATATCCGCTTGCAGGCAATCCAATTAAATTATATTCTACCTGAAATTCCTGTTCCAATATTTCTTCAATTTCTACTATAATTTCATCAGGAATTATTCTAGTGATATTTGTATTTTTGGGTACAATAACATTTGCCTCTATTTGATACTCACCTGACTCTTCGATATTTTGTAAATCGACTGTTCCCACAATCTTTTGAGATGACAAGTTTTCCAGGATATTTTTTGGACCTTCAATACCAATGCTGACTTTTTCCCTTATTTCCTTAATTGATAAATTCTTATTTAAATTGATTGGTCTAACTTCTATATCATAGTATCTTTCAGCGGTAATATTGTATTCACTTGAAATATAAAACCATAATATAATAGCCATTGCAAATGCTAATATTTTGATGTCAATATTATTCAATAATCGTTTTTTTATTTCAATCACTTTCTTTTTTACCCTTTTTTATTATATCAAAAATACTATTAGTTTTTATTCGATACATTTTTTGTAAAAACTTTTTTAGTAATTGAGGTTTTAATGGTCTGGTTAATCTTCCATCAATTGCTACTGTTGTTGTTCCTCTTTCTTCAGAAACTACAACAATCAATGCATCTGAAGTTTCACTTAGTCCGATAGCAGCTCTATGTCTTGTACCTAAATATTTTTTTATATCACTTCTTTTAGTTAAAGGTAAAATACAATTAGCCCCTGCAATACGATTGTTTTTTATAATTACAGCACCATCATGTAATGGTGAATTTGGTAAAAATATAGAGTAAAGCAACTCAGAAGAAAATTCGCTATTTAGTGTAATGCCTGTTTCTAAAATATCCTGTAGGCCTACTTCTCTTTCTAAAACAATTAATGCACCGTTCTTTTCAGCTGCTAACATTGGCGCTACCATTATAATACCATTTATTATTTCTTCACATTTTTTGTTTCCCTCATTTTGTTTAAATAATGGCAAATTGGTTAAGAACCCTCCTCTACCCATTTTGAGCAATAATCGCCTGAGTTCTGGCTGGAATATAATTGGAATAGCCACTACCAGCATTGCCATAAGTCCCTTGATAAGCCAGTTTATTGTCCTTAATCCTAACCAATTAGATATAAAGGCAATTATAAATAGAACAACAAATCCCTTAATAATTTGGACAGCAGGAGTATCCTTAATAAGCAAAAATACATTATACAATATAAAAGTAATTATAATAATATCAAGAATATCTAAAATGGAAATATTTAAAGGCATTTTAACTGATTACTCTATTCTCCCTTTATAAAATAAAAAAAGCCACCACAAAATCATTTTATCAAAAAAACTTTGCTGATGGCTAGTTTTTCCCGAAAAACAAAAATATATAAAAACAAGCAAATATTATCTTTTTGAGAATTGGTAATTGGCCCTGGCACCTTTTTGACCATATTTCTTTCTTTCCTTCATTCTCGCATCACGTTCAAGCATTTTTTCTTTTTTCAGAATAGGTCTCAAAGAATGGTCGTACTCCACTAGTGCTCTGGCTATACCATGTCTAACTGCTCCAGCCTGACCAGTAGTACCACCTCCGGTTACTTTTACATTAACATCTACCTCATCAATCTTTTGTACCAGGTGCAATGGCTCTTCAATAGTTAACCTATCAATAGGGTTAAAAAAATAACTATTGTGGGGTTTGTTATTGATAGTAATATTCCCCTTGCCCGAAAATATCCAAACCTTGGCAATCGAGGTCTTTCTTCTACCAGTTCCATAAAAACGATTTATTGTCAAGTTCCACTCCTCCTTTTAGGTTAGTTCACAACTTCAATTTCTTGAGCGTTATGTGGGTGTGTGTTTCCCCGATAAACTTTGAGTTTCTTTATCATTGAACGACTTAGTTTATTTCTTGGCAACATTCCTTTAACAGCTTTTTCTATAATAACTTCTGGTTTTTTCTTCTGTAATTCTTTAAATTTTATCTCTTTTAAAGAACCAGGATAACCTGTGTGATGTCTGTATAATTTTTGATCTTCTTTATTACCAGTAACTTTGATTTTTTCTGCATTAATCACAACAACATAATCACCAAGATCTTGTGATTGATCGAAAAAAACTTTATTTTTACCTCTCAAAATTGAAGCTATTTCTGTTGCCAGTCTTCCCAGTATTTTACCATCTGCATTAAACAGATACCATTTTCTTTCTATATTTTCTGTTTTTTCTCTATATGTTTTCAATTTCTCCTCCATATGCTGCCATTAATAATATAACAGGATAAAATAACATAAAAATTCTAATATAATTAGCACATAATGTCAAGGTAATTATTAGTAAATATCTCAACCGCATAGCAGGTGACTTTAAGAACCCCTAAAGATTGTTTGACTTTTATCACTTTTTAGCTCTTCTACTTTCGATTTATTATTTTACTTTCAGCTATAATATTTCTTTAGCAATAGCACTTCCATCTTGGACTTCAGGTAAAAATATTGTCATCTAGCTAATCTTAATATTTTTAATATTATATCATGCAATTAAATCTATTAATATCTTACCTTTATCAAATATAATCCATTTGGTGGAACCACTTTGCCGGATTTTAGATTGTTTTTATCCTCCATTATTTTTATAATCTCTTCAGGTTCACGTTTATTAACTGAAAAATCAATTAATGTACCCACAATAATTCGCACCATTTTATATAAAAAGGCATTTGCTTCAATAGAAAAACAAACTATTTTTTTCTTCTTTATGATATTTAGACTAATTATATTTCTTGTTCTGTTTTCTTTTCTTTGACTCTTTTTTTTATTTAGGCAACTTAAACTGCTAAAATCATGATAACCAACAAGATATTTTGCCGTTGTATTCATCCTATCAATATCTAACTCTTTATTAACAAAATAGCAATAATGATTCAAGAAAAGATATTTTAAACTATAATTATTATTTCTGCCTATTGAATTACCAGTCATTACGTAATATTTATACAATTTGCTTTTTGCGCTATATCTGGCATGAAAATTGTCAGCAACTTTCCTTGCACCTATTATTCTTATATCTTCTGGTAATTCATTATTTAACACAGTCGACCATCTATTAATTGGTAGATTGCTTGATGTATTAAAATTTGCAACTTGCCCAATAGCATGCACCCTTGAATCTGTACGTCCAGAACCATTAAGTTTTATTGACTTATCACCAGTAATTATTCTTATTTTTTCTTCAATTATACCCTGAATAGTTTTTTTATTTTTTTGTTTTTGCCAGCCGGAATAATTTGTTCCGTCATAAGCAATAATTAGTTTAATATTTTTTGATTCAATCATCTTTAAAAGCTAAACCTAATAATATTCTAAAATTAATGTTGAAATAATAAAGAACAAACTTATAAAGAAAAATATCTTATCCATCTTTTTTATTGTCAATTCTCGATAATGTGTTCTTCCATCTCCTCCTCTATAACATCTTGCCTCCATTGCAATTGCTAATTCATCAGCACGGTGAAAGGCATTAATAAATAAAGGAATAATTATTGGAATCATACTTTTTATACGAGTAATTATATTCCCACTTTCAAAGTCCGCCCCACGGGCCATTTGTGCCTTGATTATTTTTTCTGTTTCCTCCATCAATGTGGGTATAAACCGAAGAGCTATAGTCATCATCATAGCAATTTCATGTGCCGGTATGGGTATTTTAATAATCCTAAATACTAAAAGAAGTCTTTCTATTCCATCAGTAAGAGCTATTGGAGATGTTGTTAAGGTCAACCAAGATGTAGACATTATCAACAAAAATAATCTAGTTGCAATGAACATTCCCCTAAATAATCCTTCTTTAGTTATTGTTAATATCCAAAATCTATAAATTACCTCACCTGTGGTGGTAAATAAATGCAATAACAATGTAATTATAATAATAAATAGCAATGGCTTAATACCCATTAATACATATTTGGGATTTATTTTTGAAATAATAATAGCAATTAATAGATAAATGCCAATAATAAAAAAACCTGTCCAGCTATTTATTAAAAATATTACTATTATTAATAATAATGTTATCAATAATTTTATCCTGGGATCAAGTTTATGTATAACGGAATCTTTGTGTATATATTGGCCAATCGTTAAATTTCTTATAAATTTCATTTTTCCTCTATGACTTTTTTATTGCCTTCAATATTTCATTCTTTGCTTCATCTAAATTTAAGACATCTGATTTAACGGGTTTACCTATTCTTTTTAACTTATGCATTATAGATGTTATTTGCGGAATTGCTAGACCAATTTCTTCCAATTTTGCAACATTATTCCTGAAAATATTCTTCGGTGAATTATCAAAAACTATTTTACCTTTATCCATCACTATAATTCTATGAGCTAACTCGGCAATTATTTCCATATTGTGCGACACCAAAATTATTGTTTTTCTATGCCTATTATAGATATCCTTAATGAGATTTAATAGCTTATTTCTTGTTTGAGGATCTAAGCTTGCAGTTGGCTCATCCAGAATAATTATCTCTGGATCTATTGCTAATATGCTTGCTATTGCAACTCTTCTCATTTCGCCACCGCTAATATTAAATGGTGATCTTTCCTTATAAATTGAATAATCTAAATCAACCATTTCCATTGCCCTTCTTACATTTTCTATTAATTTTTCATCTTTGATACCCATATTTTTTGGTCCAAAAGCAATTTCTCTAAATATTGTTTCTTCAAATAACTGGTTTTCCGGGTACTGAAATGATAGACCAATCTTTTTTCTAATTTCCTTCAATTTTTTCTTCTCTTTGTGAATGTCTACTCCATCAATCAGTATTTTTCCTTCAGTCGGCTCTAATAGCCCATTAAGTAATTGCAACAATGTTGTTTTACCACAACCAGTATGCCCTATAATACCAATAAATTCTCCTTTTTTTATGGAAAGATTAATTGACTTTAACACTTCTGTTTCGAAGGGCATTTTTAAATTATAGGTA
>CAYOLB010000388.1:0-2146 GCA_964404675.1 uncultured Atribacterota bacterium
AAAAATCAGAAGGAATTTTCCCGGAATGTTACCTCAGAAATAAAGGAAATCAACCATTCCATCAATGATCTGCGTATTTACATTGCCAGTAACGGCCGAAAGTCTTGATATATAAGGGTTACAGGCTGCCTTTTAAATTTTGCCGATATGAAGAGTATTTTCTTTACGAGTGTTATTGTTTATGTTTGTATAAAAAAAGCCCGTAAAAAGGCTATATTTAAGTATTCTTTTTCTAGTTCTCCAGAAATTCCTCATATTCAGGGAATAATTATCAATTATCCCTCTTTAAACCATTATTAAGCTTGTTATCTCTGTATTTATCCACAATATCAGGGAATTGTGTGGATAAGTGGCAATAATAAATATTTTATTCCTGTTTTAAAGTATAATACCCATTGACCTTGATAGGCATTCTTGCATTCTTTGAAGATATCAATTCGACATTCTTCTCCAACGCAAGATGAGCCTAAAATTAGTCCTTGACAGTCAAAATATTTGAACAATTAAATGCAAGAGTTATTCATCGTGATTACCAAAAAAATCAAAACATACATTACTTTAATTCTATTGTCTGTTCACTCGTTTTATTTCCATGTGGATTTATCCAACTGATCTCAAGCAAAAAGTTATCCACTTTTGTACCATATGGTAAAATTCCTGAAAAGTTGACTGTTTTCCCAGGTGGCAATTCAAAATCCTTGGGTTTACCTGCCCCACTGCCAACAGTCCGTTTTAAGAAACCCCTTCCTATGATATGAATATCCGTTTTGGTCATAAAACCATCACCAACATTTTTAATTGTTCCATTTAAAAAGATAAATTCCCCATCATTCTCGGAATAAATACACCCCATGTCTTCCGGGCAAACATAATCACCTTTTTTGCTTAAACTCGAAGACCAATTAGTTACCTCACATTTTGCATTTAATTCTTTCAAATATTCTACTTTAAGATATTTATCAAATATATACACTTTGTAACGGATAATTCTTTCTATGTTGCTTAATTCCGCACTGAAATAAGCTTGCCCTCCTGGCATAATATCAGCAGGATTAGTAGAAGCGACCTGAACATAAGAAGTTTTACCTAATTCATCAATACATTCAATATTAATTCTAGCATTTTTAATAGTGTGCTGGCCATCATTCTTAATAGTTCCATCTACCTTAATAGAACTTCCTCTATTGATATATTTACTACTTAGTTCTGTCAAGAATACTCTTGTCAAATCAACCTGTGTACTGTTTTTATTTTCATCTTCTATTTCTTGTTTTGTTATATTCTGTTTTTGATAATTGCTTTGTGGTTCAGATGGTTTGGTAGTCTCGCTTGTTTTAAACAAAATTTCAATGGTATAGCCCTGGTCAATCTGTTCTTGAGATAAATAATTATTGTCTGTACTACCGACAATATTACCTTCTGAATCCAATATAGCATAAATAGTTTTTGCACTTATTACAACAACTGAAATGGCAATAATGAGAATGATTAAAATAACTAAATATTTTTTCATAATTTTCATCTCCCTGTTTATTGGATCAATGATTAGTAAAAAATTTTGAACTTATTTAATAATTCTAAGGATATCATAAAAATATTTTAAGTTACACTAAAAAAGATAATTCAGTACAGTAGGTAGCGATGTTGTATAGGGTAGTGGGATTACAGACAAATTTTAGATAAATAGCGAAAAACAAACCTCAAAATATTGCCGTATTTTAAAAATTTTTCTCTACTAAGGCATATTACCATTCATTTTATTCCAGGAAAAGAATATGAGCAGTATATTTGCATAACACAATAGCTCTTTTGTTATTCATGAGAAAGTTTTTTTATAAATTTCTCTATCCTTTTTATAAATTCATTTTTACCCTGCAAGACTAAAATTATTTAAAATATTATTTGCAATTGCATAACATTATGATTTATTATAAATAAAATGTTACATCAGGGATGTGGAAGAATAATGAATAATGTAGAACCGATCAGGAACCAGCAGAAGATTTATGCCATCAAGCAGCATATTTTAGGTGATAAATATAATCCGGCATACCGGGAAAGAGATTACCTGTTATTTGTCTTTGGCATTAATTCCGCTCTGAGAATTTCCGATCTATTATCTCTTAAAGTTAAAGATGTATTAAAT
>CAYOLB010000389.1:0-2564 GCA_964404675.1 uncultured Atribacterota bacterium
CTTTAATTGATATAATTGAATTTAAAGAAAATCCTGTGGTTAATGTAAAACTCCCGGGCTTATTATCCAGTTCCGGCAGTAATTTTGCCTTTTCTATTACTTCAGAATAATCATATCCAATTATGTGGCGCACACCTGGCAATTTAGCAGGTCCGGTAGTAAACATTCTTTCACTGTACTCTTCTCTTGGTATCAATACGCAGTTTGACGTTCCCAGTATAGCTACAGGATATTCGGAAAATAGCTTTTTCTGGTCTCGCCATGATATACCTAAATTACCAACCAGATTTTTATACTTTCTGAGCTCGGGATAACCATGAGCGGGAAGGAGTTCTGAATGTGTATAAACATTTATACCGGTTCCTTCTGTTTGTTTTAGTAATTCTGCAAGAGCCTTGATGCCATGGCCAGTAACAATAATTCCGCGTCCTTTAACTGTTCCTGTCTGTACTTCTACAGGTTCTGGCTCTCCATATGTTTCAATATGTGCTTTTTTGAGGAGCTTCATAGTCTTAATATTCATTTTACCGCCTTCAACAGCCAGATTAATGAAGTCTTCTTCATCAAAGTTTACCTGTGTAAACGTAGCATAGAAGACTCGCTCCAGAAATGAATCTATCTCGGTATCAGTATAACCCAGCTCCCGGGCGTGATAAAGATATGCTGCCATTCCCTTTGTTGCAAGTAGTAGATTATCCTGCAGCCTGGCAAGCGTGGGAACCTTACCACAAACTCCTTTTATGGTACAACCTGAACCTTTAACAGTTTGGGCACATTGGTAACAAAACATATCTAATGCTTCTTTTTCAGCCATTTTTAAATCTCCTAAAATATAGGTTTAATAGTTTTAAAATTTCTAATATTTAATTGAAAGTCTGTCCTATGTGTTATTTTAGCAAATTAAATTTTTCATATCATCGAATATTTCACCAGCGGTATAATATTTTACAGTTCCTTTTAACTGGTACGACTTATCTTCATTGACTGCAGATACTTCTCCTAAACATTAAACCTGAAATCTATAATGTCGCCATCATTTACTACATATTGCTTACCTTCAGATCTCAGTAACCCCTTTTCTTTTGCAGTTTTAAAAGAGCCAACTTCCATAAACTTATCAAATGATATCGTTTCGGCCCTTATAAATCCTCTTTCAATATCGGAATGTATCACAGATGCTGCAGCCGGAGCCTTTTCTCCCTTTTTTATTGTCCATGCCCTGACCTCGTCAGACCCGGCGGTCAAAAAACTTATAAGCCCGAGTATCTTATATGAAGATTTTATCAGTTTATGCAAGGAAGACTCTTTGATCCCCAGATCATGCATAAAAGCTTCTTTGTCAACTGGCTCAAGACGTGATAACTCCTCTTCAATTTTAGCACAAATAAATAATACTTCAGATTTTTCCCTCTGCACATATTGACTGAATTTTATAAAAGGTAATTCTTCCTCATTCTTATAAAGGTAATTTTCATCTATATTGGCGCAATAAATAACAGGCTTCAATGTTAGTAACCCCATTGATTTAATAACCTTTATTTCATCCGGTAAAAGCATGGCATTTCTTGCAAGCTGGCCATTCTCCATGACTTCCCTTATTCTTTTCAGGATATTGGCTTCTGTCTTTACAAGTGCATTTGTGTTTCTAGGCTGCTTCTCGATAACTTTTATCTTTTTTTCCACGCATTCAAGGTCTGAAACTATAAGTTCAAGATTTATTGTCTCTATATCCTCCAGAGGCGTATTTGGTGAGGTCTCATAGCATCTTACGACATGCACAAGCGCATCTACTTTACGGATATCAGGCAGAAACTGGTTGCCTGCTCCACTGCCATTCTTTTCAAGTCCTGCTATGTCAACAAATTCTATATAGGCATGAGTCTTCTTTTTGGGTTTAAATATTTGTTCAAGTTTTTCAAGCCTCTCGTCGGGCACAGGCACTATTTTAATATTTGGCTTTTTGCCTGCGGAAATGTTTTTATAACCATCATCTCCTGCCTTTAAAAATGAGTTAAAAAGAGTTGTTTTACCGGAGCCCGTAAGCCCTATTATCCCAAGTTTCATAAATACCTTTGTTTTTTGATGAAGTTAGAAATTATAAATATTTCTGCAAAATAAGCAATACATAATAAGGAGATTTTGTTAGGAGGGATTTTAAAAGAACCAGATATTAATATTTTATGAAAAATGAGATATAAGTTTCTAAGGATTTTAAAACTGTTATCAAATTAAGAATCTTATTATTTTTCGGAAAGGATATTTTAATAGCTCGGAGTATATTTTGTGGGATTAATACGTAAGCCGAGATTTAATCTAAAAGTACTTAAAAGATTTGATTAAGGTTGTGTAAAAATAATATTTATCATTTTCTAAGACTCTAATTCAAATTTATTGATATCTCTTTGTACTTCTTCTAGCCACTCAGATATAGCTTTTATATCTAATTTATTTATTTCAACCCATTCCAAAACATATTTCGATAAATAATCTTTATATTCAGACATAGAATCTAAAATAATACTTTCTGCTTCTTTTATATTTATAGAATCTGAAAATATAGCCAG
>CAYOLB010000390.1:0-3226 GCA_964404675.1 uncultured Atribacterota bacterium
AAAACAATTACTCCGAAAATAGATAATTGTATGCCCTCTTTAATCAAACCACCGGCAATCATTGCCGAAAGCCCAACAATAGACCCTACAGAAAGATCTATTCCGCCAGATAAGATTACAAAAGTCATCCCTATCCCTAATAGTGCATTGATTGCTACATGTTTAGATATAATGATAATATTCGAAACTCTTAGAAACCCTGGTGAAAGCAATGCAAAAACTACAGTAACAACGACTAAAGCAAGAAATACCCGACCTCGTAAGAGCAACTGAAGTAAATTAATTTTAGTCATTGAATGCACTTTTTTCTTTTGGGTAGTTGAGCTTCCTTCCATTTTTAATTGCCTCCTGTTATTTATGTTTAACACCATTCTTTATACTATTTTCATTAACCGAAGCATTCACTAATTGCGCTTCGGTTGCTGTGTCTTTTGTGAATTTACCCGTGATTACACCTTTTGACATTACCAAGATACGATCAGACATTGCCAATATTTCCTTCAATTCGGATGAAACAAAAATAATTCCATATCCTTGGATAGCTAATTTCTGCATAATTTCAAAAACCTCGTGTTTTGCACCCACATCAATACCTCTTGTTGGTTCATCTAACATAAGCACTTTTGGATCAGTGAGTAGACCTTTCGCTACAACTACTTTCTGTTGGTTACCGCCACTAAGTGATTCAACAATACTGTTGGGATCTGTAACCTTAATAGATAATTCTTTAATCAAATTATTTACAGCTTTTTTTTCTTTTTTGCTTTCAATAAATAAACCAAAGCGATTAAGAAGCTTTTTTAAACTAGCCAGTATTATATTATTCGCAACCGACATAGTTAATACAAGACCATCCCGTTGCCGATCTTCCGGAACCAATACTAATCCTGACTGGATACGATCTAAAATATTGCCATTTATCTCACGACCTTCTAGCCATATTTTTCCTGTCGCTAGCATATTGGATCCTATTAGGCATTCCAGTAATTCTGATCTACCTGCCCCTTTTAAACCATATATTCCAAGTATTTCACCTTCATTAAGTTTAAAAGAAACATGGTTAACTATATATCCTCCTCCAACTCTGGGTAATGTTAAGTCTTCAACATTAAGCAACACTTTTCCTATTTTATGTTTTTTGCTTACAAAAAGCCTATCTAGTCTCCGCCCTATCATTTTTGTAATAACCCACTGCATATTAATATTTTTTACAGCATCTTCAGCTACAAGATGTCCATCACGTAACACAGTAATATAATCACCAATCTGCAAGACCTCATCTAACTTATGAGAAATGTAAATTACTGTAATACCGTGCTCTTTAAGTTCATAAATAACTCGGAAAAGAGTTTCAACTTCAGAAGTACTCAAAGCTGAAGTAGGCTCATCCATTACCAATATTCGTGCATCTTGAGATAATGCCTTGACAATTGTAACAATTTGCTGGGCTCCTACTCTCAATTCACTCACCAGCGTGTTGGGATCTATTTTTTGTTCAAGTCGTTGAAGTAATTTTTGAGCCAGTTGGTGCTGTTTTTTCTTATCAATAACTCCTCGATTAACAATTTCTCTACCCAAAAAAATGTTTTCAGCAATACTCATATTGGGACATAAGTCAAGCTCCTGATAAATAATACTGATTCCATAATTCATTGCATCCTGTGGTGAACTTAAATTGATCTCCTTTCCTTCTAAAACAACCTTACCCTTTGTACATCCTTCATTACCAACCAATATTTTCATCAAAGTTGATTTTCCCGCCCCGTTTTCTCCAACTAAAACGTTAATCTTGCCCCTATAAATATTGTAATTTACTTGATCCAATGCGACTGTACCGGGAAATAGTTTTGTAATGTTCTCAGTACGTAAAATTACATCTGTATCTTCAATAATAGAATGATCTTTTGATACTGATTTTCCCATAACTTTTCCTTTATAAAATTTCTATTTTTATTGGAACAATATTAATTTCTTGCATATTTATTGTGGTAAGATTGAAGGTTCTAATAGTAAATGCACCATAAAAAGCAATTGTGCTATTTTCGATACTATCATGAAGTGACTCGGGGTTAATTTGTTGCAAACAGCGTTTATTTATTTCTAAGTTTACTTTGCCATATTCAGTTTGTTCTCTGAAGTCTCCAAATTCGATAAAACCTACTGCGTCTCTTACTGAACTTTCATCACTTGGAATTCGAGGACCGATGTAAAGATTAACCTTAATAGGGCCGGTATATCCATCTAGCGAGATTTCAACTTTACCCAGACTGGTCTTAGTTTTAACATCAATCACTTTACCGCGCCCTTTAACTGCATAAACATGCGCTTCACCTACTGTAATCACGCCATATTCTTCAGTAATGGGAATTAGTCTTTCTTTGGAAATTGTTCCTTCATCAGGTTCTATTTTCCATAATAATTCAGATAAATCAAGTGCTCTTTCTTCTAAGGCAGGAATAAGGCTGGTTTCCCATATATCCTCTACATAAGCTGCCGGATTAAATTCCTCGCTTATCTTTAATTTTTCTGTTTCTTCAATTGGAACAACTGTAAAGCCATAAATCCATACAAGAATCAATAGAATGATAATAAAAATGGGAATAATAAAACTTTTTGTTTTAGTATTTCTATATTCCATATTTTCCTCCCTTTAGAGGTATATAAATCAATCTTACAAAAATTTGAATATTTAAAATCAACGCCTGGTTAACATTAATATTAACTATATAAAGCGTATTCGAAAGATCTATTTAATTAAATATAAAATATTTTAAATTGCAGATATTTGTTAGTTATATAAAAAAAATTTATTCATTTAGTTTCCATATTTAGCTTGCGTTTTCAATGGTTAGTGATTTAGTGCAGTAGAGATTACTCTATTTTATAGTTGTAAAAAATTAACAATAACATTACTATATTTTTAGTAAATATAGATATCATTTACTAAATTTTACTTAATTTATTTATATCATCTTTATAAAACTATGTCAAATAAATAATAATATTTATCATTATTAGCAATTATTGGCCATTGCCTTTTATGCTTAGAGCAAAATATAAAATACTTACTTTTATAATATCGGTTATAAGTAAAAAGCCTCTCTGTAAAATCAAATAAGAAAATATAAATATTATAAATATTTAATTGGTTCAACCCAGAATATACTGAAAAAGCGTATAATAAATACCTTTGATTAAAAAATTAATTGGAATAATATATAATAAT
>CAYOLB010000391.1:0-2102 GCA_964404675.1 uncultured Atribacterota bacterium
GTCCAATCAGCATTGCTGGCTTTGCATGGGGCAGTAATCCATAACACTGATGGAATTCTGCATCCAGAGTTTCAACAATTGTTCAAGAATCTAGGCCATCTTTGTGACCCGGGCATGATTGCTACAGACCAGGCAATATTGGATGTGATGATAGGTAAAACAATTATTTAAATTATTGATTGGTCGATTGAAAAATTGTTCAGTTTATCACTAATCAATTGTCACTATATTTAAAGAACAATACGCATAACACATAACAGTTTTAATTTTTTAATGGGGTAATTGTATTAACATATACCTTGCGTCTTTATTTATTTTTATACTCGATATCTGATACTATTTTACCCTTGACACATGTGTTATACTAAATTGTATTCTGCTTTTAAATGTGCACTAATTTACAAACACAAGAATGAATGCCCATTTTGAGCTTCGCTGTGCCCAAATTGCTTTCCATTGGTCTGGCAACTTAGGATATCTTCGAAACCTCAAGCGAAAAATTTGATTTTTATCATCAAAAAGCAAGCATATACAGAAAAAATTATTATTTATTATATTTAGGAGAAAAAATGACAGATATTGAAAGATTTAAACAGCTTGGCCTTTCTGAAGAGGTTATTGAAGCTATTTCTAGAAAAGGCTTTGAAGAGCCGACCCCTATTCAGACTTTAACAATCCCCGTAATGTTACGGGATGATACCAATATAATTGTACAAGCACAGACAGGTACCGGGAAGACAGCAGCATTCGGTTTACCCTTAATTGAGATGATAGAACCTAAACAAAGAAGTGTGCAGGCTATGATTGTAACACCTACCAGAGAACTTGCCATACAGGTTTCCGAGGAAATTAATTCTTTAAAGGGGAATACAGGTATCCAGGTTATTCCTGTTTATGGCGGACAATCAATTGACCAGCAATTAAGGCGTCTCAAAAAAGGAGTTCATATTGTAGTAGGAACTCCTGGAAGAGTTATTGACCATCTCAATAGAAAGACCCTTAATCTCAGGGATATAGAATATCTTATTCTTGATGAGGCTGATGAAATGCTGAATATGGGATTTATTGAGGACGTGGAAGAAATAATGAAACACACCAATCCACGCAAAAGGACACTTCTCTTCTCAGCAACCATACCTGCAAGAATTAAGACATTAGCGGGTAAGTATATGGGTAGTTATGAATTTATTACCGTTGAGAAACAACAACCTACTGTAAGTCTTACTGAACAAATATATTATGAAGTACAGTCTTCTGATAAATTCGAAGCATTATGCAGGATAATTGATATTGAAGAAGATTTTTATGGATTGGTTTTCTGCAGGACCAAGAATGATGTTGATGAAGTCACAAGCCACCTTATAGAGAGAGGTTATGATGCAGATTTTATCCATGGTGATATCTCACAAAGCCAGAGAGAAAAGACTCTTGGCAGATTCAAGAAAAAGAGAATTAATATCCTGATAGCAACAGATGTAGCTGCCCGAGGATTAGATGTTAACAATATGACTCATGTTATTAACTATTCTCTACCTCATGACCCTGAATCTTATGTACATAGAATTGGAAGAACAGGTAGGGCAGGCAAAGAGGGTACGGCTATTACTTTTATTACACCCAATGAATATCATAAACTGATGTTTATTCAACGCAAAGCAAAAACCGATATTAAAAAATTGAAAGTACCTAATGTAAAAGATATTATCAATGCAAAAACCAGGAAAATAAATGAAGATATTGCAGCTATGAACAGTGAAGAAGTAGATGCTAATTACTACAATTGGGCAAAAAGGCTTCTTGAAAATAACAATACTACTGAAGTGCTTGCCAAAATACTCAATTACAGTTTTGATGATAAGCTTAATCCGGGTTTATATAACGAGATAAAAGAACTGTCCGGTAGAAACAGGAAAATAGAATTGGAAGGCAAAAGCAGGCTTTTCGTAGCAATGGGAAAGAAAGATAAAATTACTCCTGCCAAATTGGTAAAGTATGTGTTTGAAAATACCGGAGTTAATAAATCTGATATTGATCAGGTAGAAGTGTATAATGAATTTTCCTTTATAACCGTTCCTTTTAAAGAAGCAAAGACAATTTTAGGT
>CAYOLB010000392.1:0-8303 GCA_964404675.1 uncultured Atribacterota bacterium
TGATTAAATCATTAGTTAAATGAAATCCATTTAACCACAATTTCTTCATAAATGCTCTATTGTAATACTTAGGTTCGCTTTGATTAAAATCCATATTTCTAAATTATCAAAGTGTTACCTATGTATCTCATCAAATGCAATATGTTGGTGTTTTTTGTAAAATACTAAATTGCTGTATACTAGAATTATTAAATTATTAAATATGCCACAACGAAAAAAAGTAACTATCTGCGCAAGCATACTTCTTAATAACGAGATTAATGAATGGAAGAAAAAGCTAGAGCAAAATGGCTATACTGTTATTCAGTATCCTAGACAACTGACAGGGAAATTTTTACCAAATTATGCAAAAGAATTTACTGGACACTATCAAAAAATATCTGAATCTGACATTGTGCTTGCTCTAAACATACAAAGAAATGGTATTAAGGGATATATTGGTGCTGGTGTGTTTGCAGAAATCGCTTTTGCGATTGGTCTTAACAGAACATCTCACTTTAATAAAAAAATAGATGTATATTGCCTTAATCCTTTTTCTGGCTCATTGCCATACTCAGAAGAATTACAGTATTGGTTAGATTTGGGATGGTTAAAGTTTTGGAAATAGCTTGCTTGAAGCAAAATAAAGACCGCTCATTTTGAACGGTCTTTTTAAAAACTATCCCCATTTTTTTAGGATAAATTCATCTAGTTTTTTATAAGCCTCCTCCATAATTATAAAATCTTTATCGTTCCCCCACCAGTGATATGGATTATGATGAATATGACACTTATCCCAGTTATTTTCTGTAATAAGCAATTGATTTTCTTTCGCTTCGTTATAAACACGACTTCCTGGAAGTGGAACAAAACGGAATAATGCTACTCTTTCAATCATTGTAGAAAGATTATCCAATAACATTATTGTCTCTTGCGTTGTTTCCATATTCTCACCTGGATATCCATGTATTATAAAAACCTTTACTTTAATACCTACGGAATATGTAAGCTTAATTGCGTTGTGAATTTGATTTACGGATATCCCTTTATTCATTGCCTTAAGAATTTTATCACTTCCAGATTCAACGCCATATTTAATTTCGATACAACCAGCATTATACATTTTTTCAAGAATATCATATTCTATTGCATCAATTCTCGATAAAGTTGACCACTTAAGATTAAGATCATCAATAGATTCGCATATTTCACGTACCTTACTTTTATTGACCAGGAAATTATCATCAACTACAGCGAACCCTTCTATTCTATAAACATTTTTTAAGTGTTCCAGTTCTTGACGAATATGCCATCCCGATCGATATTGCATTCTTTTTTGTTGCGACGCACAAAAATTACATGAGAACGGACAGCCTTGACCAAACATCACATGTGTCATTCTCAGGTTTGTATTAGAAAGCCTATTTGTCATTATAAAATCAGTATCCGGCAACAAATATCTCGCAGGAATGATTGGTAAGTGATTCAGATCTTTTTTAAGTTCTCGTGGCTTAGTAAACACAACATTACCATTATCCATAAAACAAATACCCTTCACATGAGCAAATCGCTTTGTATCCTTTTCTTGCATTAATTCAAGTACTGTCTCGTCCCCTTGATTAATGCTCACTGCATGAACCATAAGATCAAGTAACGTTTGTTTGGGAAAAATGTTTGCATGCACGCCACCAACTATTATAAGAACATTTTTCGCATATATACTACCAAAACGCACACTCCTGATAATATTGTAAGTAACTGAAGATGGGATACTAAATGCAACAACATCAAACTCTGTTAAATTCAACCCGTCGCAATTAGAACCAACGCTAAAAACTTCCACTTCTACACCATTTTGAGCACTTACGATTGTTGATAAATACAATACACCGAACGGAGGAAATTCCTTTCTTTTTTTTCCAAATCGTGCAATATCATACACTTCTGGATAAATAAATGCTATTTTCATTTTAACACCTCCAAATTTTTAAGGTTCAAAAACGAATACTATTGAGTAAACTCAACGGTGCAATGTAACAAAAAGTAAATGTGTGGTCAACCAATAATAAGTTCAAACTCTAGCTCGGGGTAATAAAAAATAAAGCTTAAATAAGCTTTATTTTTATCTGGCTCCGTATTCTGAACGAAATCCGAATTTTGTTCACTTTCATTTTCTGCCTTATCAGAACTACTTCCTTGCCTAACTAATCCTCCTAGGTTTTCCAGATCGCCTATTTTAGAAACTAATGTTTTGATATGTAGAGCAGAAAAAGAAGACAGTGGCGGGAAAATCAGAGTAAATAATATTACTACAATGATGTTCACCTTCTTGATTTTTTACTCCCTAGAATAATGTAAAAGAATATTATCTTTATTAATTTAAATACTAATACAAGCCCAGCAATAAAGATAAGAGAGTAAAGAATCGCGACTTCCACCCCACCTTCCTCTTCCAGTACTAGATGAGTATGAAAACTGTTATTCTCTGCATAACCAAATCCACACAATGCCCGTATTCTGTCCTTGTCAGAGGGCCACCAGAAATGAGAATCGTCCACTTTACTTAGAAGAGGAGTAACATGCCCTTCTTGTAAACTGAATTCTTTTCTATTACCAGCAAGACACTCAATCTTTGACTCCGAAATGTTCGGATATCTTTCAGTCGGATAGTTATTTTTAAAAATAAAAACTATTCCAAAAATAGTACATGCCACGAACAGTAAAACATAAGCAACTTTAAAAATACGAAACCACATCTTCTTTTCTAGATTTCTGACTTTTTCATTGTTATCATCTTGTCCAGTTTTTTGAACATTGACATTGCTCCCACAAAACTTACAGAATTTACTGTCATTATCGATTTCTTTTTTACAATTTGGACAAATCATAATAAATGTTTATTAAATCAGGGATCGAAACAACATTTTCTTTTCTAGCTCCTTAGCTTCTTTGTTATATCTGCAATTAAAAATTTTCTGAAAAAAATTTCATAATCTAAAGAGGACATTCATTAACAAAGGTCTGACATATTTCAAATCTCTCTTCCATATCTTCTTTATCGCTTTCGTGGGCTTCTTTGGATTGGTCTTTTTTATTATCCTCAACCATTTCATCAAAGGCAGACTTCTTTCTATATTCATCTCTTTTACAGTAAGAATATTTTTCGTATTTCTTTACACAGTCAATCTGAGAGGCTAAGGCTGTCTGTGTTTCTGTAGCAGTAGCCTGAACCTGATTAATATTTTGGGAGACATCAGAGATAGATTGAGCTTGCTTATCAATCTTTCCCTGTTGTTCTTGAATTATTCTGTCTTGCTCCTCTAGCTTAGTATTCTGCTCATCGATCAGAGATTACATTTCCTCTTTGGAAGTGTCTATCTGATCAGCTAGTTCCAAGACAGCTTCCTCTGGAGCAAGACCAAGAATAAGAGATCTGGTTTGGTCAATAGCCATACCGACGAGAGGAGAAAGGAAAGCTCCTATAATAATTGCTATGGTGAATGTCAAAATCAATTTCTTCATGTGTTTAATTTAATGTTTAACCCTATTTAGCAGAAAGTCAACATTAAAGTAGTAATTATCGCAATATTTAAAACTAACAACTAGTAGATTTTTTGACTAAGGAGATTATATTCCTCAGCTTGTAATCGTCGTGATTCATTAATTTCTTTATATATAATTTCTTCTTTATTAATATTTTCTTTCATAATTAGTATTTTCGTAAAAAATATTGAACATTATTTTGTTTTTTTCCTTTTTAAAAACATCTTTAATAAATTGTGGAAAACTAGGTTTGTGTTTCGGTAAATTTTCGGTTATTATTAATAATAACAATAATATGTTAAGTCAAAATTATGTACACTCTAACAAAGCGCCAAAAGCAAATTTACGACTATATAGAAACCTATATAGAAAATAATGGCTTTTCCCCTACTCTTGAAGAAATAAAAAAGAATTTCAAACTTTCGTCTTTATCCACTGTGCACCAGCATATACAAACCCTTATTAAAAAAGGTTTTATAAATAAATTCAGTAATTCTGCCCGGGGTATTGCATTAAAAAAACACTCTGAAAATTTAGTGGAAATTCCATTACTTGGCACAATAACAGCAGGAAAACCACTTGAAGCAGTAGAGATCCTTGGAGAAACTATACCCGTTTTAATTAATGATTTAGGCAAAATGGGTGATTATTACGCGTTGCGAGTAGAAGGAGATAGTATGATAGATGAAGGAATTTTTGATGGAGATATTGTTGTCATAAAAAAACAGTCTGTCGCCGAAAACGGTCAAACGGTAGTGGCTGTAATCGATGATAATGAGGCTACCCTTAAAAAAATCTATCAAGAAAAAAATCGATTTAGGTTGCAACCAGCAAATCAATCATTCTTACCTCTTTATAGAAAAGAAGTGGAAATAAGAGGAGTTGTAATAAAAATCATAAGAAATATGGAGTTTCCTATAACAAATGTCCATGAGTGGAAAACCCTGGATCTATTTGCAGGAATAGGCGGAATTAGACTTGGTTTTGAGAAAGCTGGCTTTAAAACAGTTTTTGCAAATGATTTTGACACCCAATGCAAAGCAACCTATGATTTGAATTTCAAAAGAACAAAACTGGTAGTAGAAGATATTAAAAAAATCGGTATTGATGACTTGCCTGACTTTAATTTTTTACTAGCTGGATTTCCTTGCCAAGCTTTTTCAATAGCCGGATACAGAGAAGGTTTTAACGATAAAAAGGAGAGGGGTGACTTGTTTTTTGACATAGCAAAAATTATAAAAAAAAGAAAACCCGAGGGCTTTATGCTTGAAAATGTCAAAAACTTAAGAGGTCACGACAACGGAAAGACTTTCAAGATTATAATGGAAACATTAGAAGGTTTAGGATACCACGTAAAATCAAGAATATTGAATAGCATGGAGTATGGAAATGTGCCCCAAAATAGGGAAAGAATTTATATTGTTGGATTCAAAAATAAAAAATACTACGAAAAATTCAGCTTTCCAGACTCTGTTCCATTGACAGTAAAAGTAACTGACATTCTCGAAGAAGAAGTTGATAGAAAATACTATTATAATGACAAGCCACTTTTTGAAAGATTAAAAAAGTATTCCTTTTCAAGCGACACAGTATATCAATGGCGTAGACAGTATATAAGAGAAAACAAAAAAGGTGTATGTCCAACTCTTACAGCAAATATGGGAACCGGAGGTCACAATGTTCCCATAATAAAAGATAAAAATGGTATTAGAAAACTCACTCCACTTGAATGTGCTAAACTACAAGGATTTTCGAAAGACTATAGGTTGCCCAAAAAACTTCCCGACTCCGCCCTATACAAACAAATTGGAAACTCAGTAACAGTAACAGTTGTTAAAGCTGTAGCTAAAGAGATTAAAAAAGCAATTAAGAATTAACCTACCACACCTTCACATCTTTAGCTATTGGTTTTATTTTGTTGGGAATAATAATGCCCTTAGTAATACTAAAGCGAGGTCTCCTACTCTGAGTTTGTTGTTGTTTAAATGTCTGACTTTTATTAACTTTAATGTTGTAAATTAATTCAGAGGGAATCTTGTAAACATTAAATGTTCCGTCTAATTTTCCTTTATTATAAAAATCTAAAAAATATAAATCATCCCAACATGATTCGGGACCAAAGGAACTAAGATCGAACTCAATACTAGAAGCTTTTACTTGTTCTGTCCTATTTAATTCTAAATTAAAAGTATCAAAAGAAGCAGAAGATGATCCGTGCAAAGAAATAAATCTTTTTGATCCAGAGTAAAGGCAAAAAGCTACTTCTGAAAGACCCTCTGGAAAATTAGGCTCCCTTGCCTTATAATTGCGCATCCCAAGTTTCAACTTTTTCCACATTTTAAAAAGCGTTTTCCATTTTTTTCTGTCGGCTTTTGAAAATTCCATGAGTTCTATTGTGCAATCTCTTCCAAAAACTCTTGCCCTGTGTTTTTTAATTCTCATAAATTCTTATTTGATAAAAAAATCCAATGATTTTTTATAAGCTTTCGCAAACTCTTTTAATTGAACAATATCTATCCTTCTTTGCCCGGCTTCAATTTTTGAGATGTAAGATTGAGTTTTCCCCAATAACTCTGCGGCTTTCTCTTGATCAAAACCAGCCTCAATGCGGGCTTTTTTTAATTGCTCAATGATAAACTTGTGGTCTTTTGTGTAAATTGTTTTGTCCATACTTGTTTGACTTATGTTTATATGTTATATTCCATAGTGTAATATGCCAAACTGGAATATACAAAATTTTAGGGAGTTTCCCCTATTGCCCGCGTGATGGGGCAAGGAGCAACTATTAAAATAAAAGCCCCACAAATCGGGCCCACTATCCAACGGGATAGACTCCACGGAGACAAGTGAAAACGCACCTCATTCTCGTCCTTTACTAAAAACAAAAAGATACGATGCGCCTTTAAGCGGTCCGGAATTTACAGAAGCCGATTGGCAAACTGTTGCTGCCGTTTGGGAAGTAGCGGAAGGAGAAGAACCAGTTTTAGCTTTCAAATACATTGATATGTCAGGAGTGGCAAAGTTTATAAAAGTTGAGAGGTAAATTAAAGAGTCAATTTGTTCTTTGGGATTTATTTTATCAGAAGTCGTGCGGATAAGTTTAGTAGTAAACTCATCTTGAGTAATAATATTATTATTTCTCTTTAAAAAATTCTCAATTTTTTTATAAAATAAACCGGCATATTCATAATCATATTCTTTTATTCTACCATCTATCTTACTTATCTTTTTTTCAATTTTAGATTGTATAATATTGTTTAAGAGAGTAAAATAAATAAAATAAAGGTTTTTTAATAATAAAAAAATATTAAATTTATGAAAAAAATTATTATAGGCGTAACGACAATTATTCTAATAGTCGTAATAGTTGTTATTGTCTTGAGCTTAAAATCGGACGATAAGAAATCCGAAGCGCCTGTAGTGGAAGAAGCGGATTTCAGCGGATCTATTATTTTTCCAAGTTCAGCTAAATATGGATATTTTCAAAAAACAGAACCTACAATTCCCGCTAAGATAGATTTAAAGAACGATTGCACCAAAGATTTGATTGAACAGGGAGACGAGAAATATTGTTATGTGGACAAAAAGAAACCTGATGATATGACAGCAGATGAGCTATTAGATCAAAAAGATAGTGGAGTGGTTGAGATATATTTTAATATTCCAGATAGTATATCTAATACAGATAATGCTAAAGTGGAAATAGAGATGATCTGCTCTTCTGGCATAGGACTTTATTTTCTTACGGAATTTAACGAATGGGCTCGTTTTGGAGAAAATCTGCCCAGCGAAGAATATAAACCCGATGGCTCATATGGCTATCTTTCGTGTAGGTATAATGCCAAGGAAAGAAAAAGTGTTTCTCTTCCTATAAAGATATACAATGGGAAGGCGGGAGTAAGAATATTAAAAGAGGAAGCAACAGCCTATGCCCTTATTGATTCAGCAAAGTTGATTATAGAATAAACTGAGTCAATTGATAATAAAATATATAAAAAAGTAATCCTCATTTCAAAAAGATATTGCCCCGCTTCTTGTTGTAATTACAGAGCTAGTAATTGTTTTTGGAGTAGGAATTGTTGTTAAAAATCAAATCAAAAACAACAAAGAGCCAAAATAAGAAGAATCAATTTCTATTTCAGCGGAAACGCACCTCATTCTTGTTCGGGATTTTCTTTGAACAAAGTTCGAACTTTGTTCAGCGTTCGGAGGTATAATTAAAAAACGGTTTAAATAAACCGTTTTTTAATTGTGGCGTTTTTAAATTTTGGCTCCGGGGGTCGGGCTCGAACCGACAACCAATTGGTTAACAGCCAACTGCTCTACCATTGAGCTACCCCGGAATGATTTTTTTCAACAATTCTTTACCACAACCACTCTTAAAGTATTTCTCTTTTTCTCTCGCTTTTGATCTTACACCAACTTTTTCGATGAAAACAAGTTTCCATGGTCGATATCCTTTTGTTGAAAAAACACATCCAATGTTATGCTCTTTTAATCTTCTTTCTATATTTTTGCTAATACCTACATAGAGTCTTTTGTATTTTTCACTTTTTATGACATAAACACTATATGTTTTTTCCCATTCGGTTAATCTTATAGTGTCTTCTATTGGGTTAACAGCCAACTGCTCTACCATTGAGCTACCCCGGAATACTAAAAAAATGAAAATATCTTAATTCCCTTGGAACTATAATATAAAGGACTAGAATTAAGTATAACAAATAATTTTAAAATTTCAAATTCTACTACAGCTAGAGCAAGGCGACTGAACAACAAAA
>CAYOLB010000393.1:0-2277 GCA_964404675.1 uncultured Atribacterota bacterium
TGCGGATGGATAATAATAAGCAGTAGATATTTATTGATAGATATTTTCTAAAGGTATAAATATTATTGATATCCGCTTCTTGCCCCTGTAGTATAAGTGACGGCAGATTAAAGAATGGCGATCGTACGGTTTTGGGCTTTCGTTTCAAGCGGGAAAATACCCCGCTTCAAACTCATGGCGAACGTTTGGTCGGTCATGTAGTCGTGCACTACTTTATTCTTACCTTGCAGTTATAGCAGCGGGAAATATCATTGCAAGGTCAGAACAAAGAGCGTGCACTCCTGGGAGCTGGATATCGAGTAAATAATCTTTTTTTTAGTTATTTTCTGTTTGTTAGTTTATAGCTTCGCTAGTAGCAATATCAACAAGCCAATTACCGTCAGCTGAAATGTCTAATAAATAAGTACCAGCCTTTTCTATGTGAACTGCCTTTGAGCCATCAAAATTACCTAGTTTATTTACAAGCAACTCAACCTTTTTGCCTTTACTATCAAGTAGCCAAATTGCAAAATGGGACTGACCTTCATGGTACATCCTAAATATTGATAAACCGTTTTCAAGAGTAAATAATTCAGAGGCTTGTTGCCCATGGCCAGAAAGGACAATATGTCCAGGAGAAATAATCAATCCATCTTCTTGTGTAGAGTGCTCATTCTCTTCAATTTCTTCTAAAATTAATTGACTTGTTAAAGAAATGTACCCGGTCTTTTCTATGGGATTATAATATAGTGTTACCCGGGTGCTTTCTCCATGCCATTCAAGCTTATGATATACTCTTTTTCTTGATTCTTCTGGGGTTTCTCCATATTTTCCATCTAATAATTTACCATGATACTCTTCTGTAGGTTTGCCATATTTATCTCTACAATGTATCTCAAGAATATTATAATCGTCAAGACTTTTGATAAAAGCCGATATATCCTTAAATTGTTCTTTTTCATTGAACAAATATAGTATGTCATAAAAACTGACATTTGCTATTCCTATATTAGGATCTGAAGGTCTTCGATATAGGGAATTGTCTCCAAATTCTCTATAGTAAACCATATCCTCAGTTGGTGTATCTCCCCACTTCAAATCCCTGAATCCATCTGGTTCGTTTGGGAAAGCAAAACCAACCATATAGAAAGATAATAAAATTAACCCCACCAGCAACACTAACCTTTTTAACTTGTCCATTTAAACCCCCTTTAAAAAATATACAAATTTATATTATTACTATAAACCTAAATGGCTTGTAATATAAAACTCCTTCTGGTTTTTGCTTCTTAAAATAACCCATTTTAAATATAAATATTCCAGGCGTCCTAAAATATAAACCAAAGAATCACGGTTTATAAATTCTAAATTAATAATCAATATCTTGGAACATTACTCCATGAAGACATTGCAACACTAGATAAATTATAATTGAATATAATAATAGCATCGGGATACTCATCATAAAACCAATGTAATATGCTTCTTCCACAACCATCATTTCTTCTGTAATAAAAAATCCCGTCAACAGAATCGCTATTAGGCCAACTAATATAGGTATCAGTTATATCATCTGGCATACCTAAAATTTCTATCACTTCTTCTTCTGACATTCCTTCTTTTAGAGGAAGTTTAATTACTTTTATAGGAATATATGCTTTTTTATCTAAAAGACTAACAATAATAACTACATTACCATTATCTTTAATTTCAAATTGTCCGTTTTTATTTATATCTAGAATATCAGGATTA
This sequence comes from uncultured Atribacterota bacterium, assembly GCA_964404675.1. GTDB lineage: Bacteria > Atribacterota > Phoenicimicrobiia > Phoenicimicrobiales > Stramentimicrobiaceae > CAZWUL01. The sequence continues at coordinate 1,732 of CAYOLB010000393.1, forward strand.
CTTGAATTATAAATAATTTTTTCGGTATTATCGTTGACCTCTATCAAGTAATTATTAATTATATTTGCATTATTTTTAGTTTCAACATGTAAACGGCCCCAGCCATAAATAGTATAATCTTTATAAGAAGAAGAAAGAGAATCCACTTCAATAATATAATATTTTGTATCGCCATATTTAATATAAAGTTCGTCATTATTAGGCAAAGGTATTATGGCAGGATTTTTGCAAGTTTTTAATAAATCTTTAAAATCATTATCTGTAGTATTTAAGTTTATTTTTTTTAATTTATCTTTTAATAGATCTAACAATTTATTTGTTTCTTTAATAGCCAATAAATAGTCTTCTTTTTCAATATTATTCTTAATAGAAGATATTAATCCATCTGGTTCGTTTGGAAAAGCAAGCCCAACAATACAAACAGTTAGAAAAATTAACCCCACCAGTAACATTACCCTTTTTAACCTGTCCATCTCAACCACCTTTAAGAATATACAAATTTATATTATTACTATATACCTAAAAGGAAATTAAATGCAAAACAAT
>CAYOLB010000394.1:0-4736 GCA_964404675.1 uncultured Atribacterota bacterium
ATACTGCTCCTATAGTAAATAAAAATATTGTGATTACGATGGAAAGTATTATGTATATTTTTTTCTTTTTCATACCCTCTCACTTAATTAATACCAGAATTAATTTATGGCCAGATTTTAATTTGAGTAGGTCAGGAATAGTTTAGATTGCCTCTGAAGTCTTCAAGGAATATAAGATAAAAGATTTTATAAAACCTTTATACCATCTCCCCGTATATTCAGCTTACTTGTTTTTTTCTAAAATTTATTTATCGTTTAAATTATATAACTTTACTTTTTAAATTCAAATTACATAGCTTTTTATAAGATTTATATACTAGATACGGATTAATCAAAATAATATATCATCTTCATGAATAATAATTTATTTATTATTTTTCAATAGGTCACGATACACTGCCATCAATTTCTTGCCGAATCGATCTTCGGAAAATTTTGTCTTTACTTTCTCCCTGCCCTTAAGACCAATATGCTTCCGCCTGTCAGGATCGCTGATCAGGTCTTCAACTGCATTTCTCAGCTGAACGGCATCATTATTTGTAAACAATATCCCATCTTTTCCATTATCTATTATTTCTGGTATACCACCATTATCAGATGCTATAACAGCTATACCATAACTCATACCTTCAATAATTACTCTTCCAAACGGTTCATTTAGAGAGGGTACTATTAAGATATCATGACTCCTGTAAAATTTATTGACATCTTTCCGGAAGCCATAAAAAGTTATCATTGCCATAAGACCCTTTCTTTTCGCAAACCTTATTAAATCTTCTTTTTTAGAACCTTCACCAATTATTGAAAGAATCCAATTTTTATTTTTAACTCCTGACATAGCTTCTATTAGTAGATCCACTCCTTTTCTCTTTTCCAAACGTCCTACAAAAAGCAGTTTTACAATTGTATTATTTCTCTGAACGTTTTTAACTGTTTCGATAGGAGGCTGGGCATTATAGATAACCCTTATCCTGGATTCAGGAATTCCTGATCTTATCCAGGCCCTTAAAACTGCTATTGATATAGCAATAAAAGTACCATGTTCATACTGTGCCAATCTTTTTTCAGGATAAATCAATTGTCTTTTAGGCATTGTCCGCAAATAACAGATGATAGGTATATTTAGTCCTACAGCTATAATATATACCGGAATATCTTTGAAAAAATTGATATTAGTTTGTATTAATTCTATCTTTTCTTCTTTAATAATTCTTTTTAACTGACTTATCAGATCATAATGAACAAACTTGTTAAAAAATAATAAAAAATATGGAAAATATTTATATTTTTTAAATACCGCATATAGTTTTCTTATAATTTTTTCATAAAAACTATAGCTCCTGTTTTTAGTATAGAATATGTGATTTATGGTTTTTACTTCTATCCCCCTTGATTTCAGCATTTTCCAGTAAAATGAATTATTAATCCCGACTACCATTGGAAAATAACCATTTCTTTTCAAAATATCTACAACACGGAAACAGCTCTTAAAAGACCCGCCAAAGCCTGATTCACCGCTATCGAATAAAAGTATTTTCACTTTTCATTCCTTATAATTTTTTTGAAAAAGTATTAAACAAAACAAATATTTGTATTACAATTTATTATAATACACGGGGGTATAGAAATGATAGAACCAAAAAGTATATGTATAGATGCCTCAACAGTATGCCAGTTAAAATGCCCTTCCTGTCCAACAGCAAATGGTAAAACTGGTAAAACTCTAGGGCGTGGCTTTTTAAAATTCAGTGATTTTAAAGATCTTGTCGATGATAATCCAGAGATCTACGATATAGAACTATCAAACTGGGGAGAAATCTTTCTTAATAAAGATCTTCTGGAGATCATAAGATACGCATTCAGAAAGGGTATAAAGCTGTCTGCTAAAAATGGTTCTAATATGAACTATTTAGACAAGGAGATCCCTGAAGCACTGGTTAGATATAAATTCAGAATAATAACCTGTTCCATTGATGGTGCCAGTCAAAAAACTTATTCCATATATCGTGTTAACGGCAATTTCGAACAGGCGATAAGTAATATTAAAAAAATTAATTTTTTTAAGAAAAAATATAATTCCTACCATCCTGTATTGCAGTGGCAGTTCATAGCTTTTGGACACAATGATCATGAGATAGATAAAGCCAGGAAAATGGCTGAAGAGCTCAATATGTCATTTAAAGTCAAGCTGTCCTGGGACGATCTCTATACTGATACTTTTTCTCCAGTAAAAAATACCGAAAGAATCAGAAAAGAAACAAGTACAGGTGTAGCCAACAGGGAAGAGTATAGAGCAAAATATGGAATAGATTATGTCTCTAGATGTTGCTTGAGATTATGGAATAAGCCCCGTATAAACTATGACGGCAAGCTGCTTGGATGCAGCATAAATTATTGGGGTGATTATGGAAATGTATTTAATAATAATCTGCTTGAAAAAATGAATGGGGAAAAAATAAATTATGCCAGGGAAATACTTATGGGTAGAAGAAAAGCAACACCAGATATACCATGCAGCAATTGTAAGGTCTATAACAATAGAAGAAAATATAAAAACTGGGTCACAGAAGAAGATATTGAAAAAGCCCTGGCTGTTTATGATGAAAACAGGAAATTGACATTGTTAAAAAACAGATTACTGAGGTTCAGTACAGTTAATAGGATGATAAGCGTGGACCATAAAAAAATAAAAAAAATTGACCCTATTCCCAAAAAGATGAAGGCCAGTAATATTTATAAACTAAATCTACCCATAACTATTCCCGGTTTTAAGAAATGGAAGCATAATCCTCTATTTAAGGGTATTACTGGAAACCATATGGAGATTTCATGTCATGCATCTGCACTTGCAAGTGGAAATAGTCCTCATCGGCCCCACAAGCACAGGGAAGAAGAATTGCTACTGTTGCTCTCTGGAAATGCAAGACTTATTCTTCCAGATAATAAAAAGGGGGATATGGATCTCAGTGAAGGAAAATTTGTATATTATCCATCTTTTTTCCCCCATACGCTGCGTACAACCAGTATTGAGCCGGCAAATTATTTAATGCTCAGATGGACGACAAAAATAAATAATGAGAATCCACAAATGTTTTTTAATCACTTCGATATACTTGAAGAACAAGAGGTACTTAATTCCAGATTAGTATTTGAAGGATCTACAACTTACCTGCAGAGACTTCACTGTCACAGGACTGTATTAAAACCTTATAAAGGCTATGATCCCCATGTGGATAATTATGATATAGTGATCATGATACTGGAAGGAGAAGTCGAGACTATTGAAAGCAGGGCAAAAGCAAATGATGTGATCTTCTATGCTTCTGGAGAACCCCATGGCGTATATAATCCAACAGACAAACCGGCATCTTATATTGTGTTTGAATTTCACACAAAGAAACTTCCCTTGATAAAAAAGATATCAGATTCACTTGAATATTCCTTACAAAGATATGTAATGCCAGAATTCTGGAAGAACATACTGAAAAGAATTTACGTTCCCTGAGAACATACTTAAAATAAAATTTACTCCTATATTTGTAATTTTATTCATTGAATAATTTTAACTATCATTAAGAAGAAGTATTATGTATAGTATAAGCAATAAAAATTACAAATAGTAATGATATGATTGAATTATTTAAAAGCTTCCCCGCACTTAAAGAAAAACTTCCTTACGTTTCTTTAGGTAATTTTCCAACTCCTGTAGAAAAACTTGAAAAAATGGGAAAGGAAATAGGTCTAAATAATCTTTATATAAAAAGGGATGACCTCAGTGGAAATATCTACGGGGGAAATAAAATAAGAAAATTAGAGTTTATCCTGGGAAGTACCATAAAAACAGATACAAAAGAGGTCTTAACTTTTGGTGCTGCAGGATCAAACCATGCACTGGCAACATCAATTTATGCTCATAACCTGGGGCTAAGAAGTATTTCTATGTTATTTCCCCAGCCTAATGCCCATTATGTTAAGAAAAACCTGCTTATGAGCCACTATAGCGGTGCTGAGCTACACCAGTATCCCAACAAACTATTGATGGGGCCTGGTATTATTTTCCAGCTTTTAAGGCACAGGCTGAAATATAAACATTTCCCGGAAGTTGTACCACCGGGCGGCTCTTCTGTTTTAGGAACAACTGGTTTCGTAAATGCTGCATTTGAACTAAAAAAACATATTGCAGAAAATTCAATTCCTGAACCTGACTATATATATGTTGCACTGGGTACTATGGGCACTGCAGTAGGGCTGCTCCTGGGACTAAAAGCTGCAAATATAAAAAGTAAACTTAAAGCTATTCGTGTTGTCGATAAGAAAATAGCTAATTTAGAAAAAGCAGAAGAACTTTTCCATAAAACAAATTTATACCTGAACAAATCAGACAAGTCATTTCCTGCTTTTGAATTTCCTGCAGATCAAATTGAGATAAACCATGATTTCTTTGGAAAACAATATGCACTTTTTACTGAAGAAGGTATGCATGCGGTCCGTCAGATGAAAGATACTGAAGGGATCAAACTGGAAGGAACCTATACCGGTAAAACTTTTGCTGCACTTATTAATGATGCTAAAGAAAAGAATATGGCTGATGATGTAATCTTATTCTGGAATACCTATAACTCTAAAGATTTCTCAGACATTATAGCCAATATTGATTATAAAGAGCTTCCTGCATGCTTTCATGATTATTTTGAAAAGGAAGTACAATTGCTAGACTCAAACCCTTGAGATATATA
>CAYOLB010000395.1:0-1970 GCA_964404675.1 uncultured Atribacterota bacterium
ATTTTATTACTCCAATGTTGATTATATTATTATTAGTTACTTATTGGCCAACAGTATCAATGTTTATTCCAAATTTATTATTCAAATAATATATTGATATTATTGTTTACTAAATGGTGTTGTTGCTAAGTTACAAGTAGATTTTATTCAATTTTAAAAAAAGAAAAAAGAGGATACTAACTGATTCCCTATACCAATGAACTAAAATGTTAGATATTTCTAAATCAGTTAATTCATGGATTCGTGGAGTAAAAAAGTATTCTCAATAAACTTATACAGGAGGTTCTAATAAAATTGGCATTTTTAGATCAGAATTATTTATTAGGAAACGAGACATCAAAAAGAATATATCAACATGTTAAAGATTTACCCATAGTGGACGTTCATAATCATGCAAATATTAAGGAAATCGCAGAAAATAAAGGATGGGAAGACATCTGGCAAGTAACCGGGGCTACTGATCATTATGTATGGGAATTAATGAGAAGAAGAGGCATTACTGAAGAAAAAATAACAGGGAAGGCTACAAATAAGGAGAAATGGATGGCTTTAGCTAAAGTCTTTCCGGATTTTGCAGGTAATCCAACATACGAATGGATTCATCTTAATTTAAATAGAAGGCTTGGCATTAAGCAATTAATCTCAGAAAATACCGCAAAATATATTTGGGAAATGGCAAAGATTAGACTAGCCGAATCTGATATGAAACCCCAGAGATTATTGCAGAATATGAATGTTGAGATAATGTGTACTACTAATGATCCAGACGAGGATTTAAAATATCATCGACAAGTTCAAGAGGAAATATCCGGAGTTAGTATTCGTCCTACCTGGAGACCAGATAAACTAATGGCTATTGGTAATGAAGGATGGGCTGATATAGTAAGAAATTTTGGGGAAAAGATGAATATAGAGATTGATGATTTAGAAGCTTTTCTTACTGCTTTACAAAAATCTCATGATAAATTTGGGGAGGTTGGATGTGTTGCCAGTGACCATGCAATACAACAACCTGTATCTTATTTTGTTAAACAGGATAAAGTAAATAAAATATTTAAAAAGGCTATTAACGGGGGAGTACTTACAAATACTGATATAAAAGATTTTACTGCATTTATGTTGATTCAGCTGGGAAAAATGAACCAGGCAAGTAATTGGGTAATTCAACTTCACATTGGCGCAATGAGGGATTATCGTTCTAGTATATACAGATCTCTTGGCCCGGATAGTGGAGGAGATGTAGGTAATAATAATATTGAAGTGGTTGAAAGTTTACGTTACTTTTTTAATCAATTTGATGAAAGATTGAAAGTAGTTTGTTATTACATAGACAACAGTATATTACTGTCACTAGCAACTATTGCCAGGGTTTTCCCAAATGTAAATTTGGCAGCCCCATGGTGGTTTAATGACAGTCCTTATGGTATGGAAGGACAGCTAAAATATATTGCAACTATTGATTTGCTGAGAAATCATTTAGGTATGGTTACTGATTCCAGGAAGCTTATGTCTTATGAATCAAGAACAGAGATGTTCCGTAGAGTATTATCAAATGTTTTAGGTGATATGACTGAAAAGGGGCAGATACCGGAGAAAGTCTCCTTTGATTTGTCTGAGTCAGTTTGTTACTACAGAGCTTTGGAATATTTTTTTGGTAAATAAACAATGCTATTTGGGAAAAAGTGGAGTTTAAAATGATTGTAAAAATTAAAGAATTATTTCTTAAATTCAAATATACAAAGGAGGCCTGTTAATTGAATTATAGAAAAGATAGTGTAGAAGATATAAATATTGCATATATTGGTGGGGGCTCAAATGGATGGGGTTGGACTTTAATAGGAGATCTTGCTATTGAAGAAAGGCTTTCAGGCAATATAAGACTATATGATATAGATTATGATGCTTCCTGTAATAATGAAATTATTGGGAATATGATTTCGAAGAAACAAGAGACAAAGGGTAAATGGAAA
>CAYOLB010000396.1:0-3076 GCA_964404675.1 uncultured Atribacterota bacterium
TATCTCGGCAACTGGCACAATTAATAATTCTACTTTACTTTTTATAAGAGGTATAATATTTGTAATTAGCTCAGTAGCTTTTTACATATGAATAAACGAATAAAAAAATATTTTCTTTTTAATTCTTATGTTCTTCCTAGCTTATGCTGTAGTAAAATCAAGTGTTTTAAATAATGTTTTTTATAGCATTAATTATCATAGTAGAAAGACTACCTGAAGATAATTGGAGAACTTATGGATAGAACTGCAAATAGCAGCCACACTTTAATTTATAATGTTTCAGGGCATGTTCCGGTTTTAAATATTTTGATATTTTTAAAAACCTTTCACGGGAAATAATATGAAAGCAATTCTAATTATAAATCCAAAGTCCGGGAATACAAAAATAAAAATTTCACCCTTATTGAAATGGAATTTAAAAAAATTAGAAAAGACAGTAAAAGAGGTTTATTCGCCCAAACCAACTGCTGCAGAAATTATAGAAGAAGTGAGAAAAAGCTGCAATAAAGAAAATATAAAATTAGATATTGAATTTACAAAGCATCCAAAGCACGCAATGGAAATAGCTAAAGATGCAAGAAAAAAGTATGACATGGTTATTGTGGCTGGCGGAGACGGAACAGTAAACGAAGTCATAAATGGCATCTTTGGCTCAAAGATAACGCTTGCAGTCATACCTTTTGGCAGCACAAATGTCCTTGCTTTAGAGCTGGGGATACCATTTAATACGAAAGAAGCTTCAGAATTGATTACACACGGCAAGAGAGTAAAAATCGACCTGGGTTATGCAAAAACAAATGAGGAAGCTAGATATTTTACTATGATGGCGGATGTCGGTTTTGTCCCAAAGTTAATAGAAGGAGTCCATCTAGAAGTCAAGAAAAGGTTGGGGGACTTTGCATATCTTCTTTCTGGAATTAAACAACTCTTAACATATAAATGGCATAATATCCATGTTGAGCATAAATCTCATTCTGTAGGCTATTTCGTAATAGTTGCAAATACTAAAGACTATGCCGGGGAGTATCAAATAGCACATGAGGCTAGCACATCAGACGGCCTTCTTGACCTGGTTGTTATCAGCAGGAAAAGTTGGTGGAAAATAATAAAATTTATCTTCTTATTGTCAATTGGGAGATCAAATTCATTCTTAAGGGAAGAATATTATAAAATAAAAGAAGCGCATATTTATTCCAAACACAAAATGCTGGTTCAAGTAGATGGAGAATTGATAGGGACAGCGCCAGTAGATGTCAAAGTTGTTCCAGAAGCATTAACTGTAATAGTCAAGAGATAATTATTATAAGCAAACAAAGTTAAATTTATATCTCACTATAAAATAATATACATCTTTTAAGTATTTTTAGATTATATCTCTGCAAACGGCACAATAGTAGAAGACTCATTTTAATTATTATTATTGAATCATTGTTGGTTTATAAATTTTATTATCTTAATCCTTTAAAAGAGCATTAATTCAAAAAAAGATAATTATTTCTTATCCTCAAGGTCCTTAATGAGCATTTTCATCTCTTCAATCTCACTGACTTGAGCTTCGATTATACTGTTGGCAAGATCCTTTACACGTGGATCCTTTATTTTAGCACGTTCACTGGTCAGGATGGCAATAGAGTGATGCGGTATCATAGCCCTCATATAGGATACATCTCCTACTGTAATCTGGCTCCTTACTAAAAAGACCATAAGTATAATTACAATAAAACTGCCTATGAAAATAGATATGTTTACCAGCTTTTTCTTATGCATCTTAAACATAAATCCCATCATAACAATAGCCATCACTGCTCCCATAAGGATAGCCATGTAGACCCTGGTCTCACTGAAGAATATATGGCCCCACTCGAATGTGTTAAAATACATTAATATGAACATAACTATTATTGATGTTGCAATCATAACGCCAAACCTTATGTAGCTCTTCACGAGCCTTACTCCTTTCTTATTTAATATTTACTATTCTAGATTAAATCCGATATTTAATTAGTTCCTGCTGAATAATTGTAGCTTAGAATATATCAGGATAATAAAAATATGGATACAAACTTCTTATAAAATACAATTATTTTTTTGGTATAATGACTTTATAGTAATATAAAACTGCTTTTCCACGACCAAATATGTATGAAGAGATCAAAAAAAGAGTCTACGAGATTATTGCAAAAGATGACTCGAAAGATATAATAAGTACTGCCTTTGATATCTTTCTTATAGTCCTTATACTGTCAAATATCCTTGCAATTATACTTGCTTCAGTAAAAACACTTGGGCAGCGGTATATATTGTTTTTTAATATATTTGAATTAGTATCAATTGTAATATTTACAGCAGAATATCTTCTAAGGATTTGGACAGCTAATGTCAATAATAAATTCCAGGGCATAGTAAAGGGCAGGATAAAATATGCTCTTACCCCCCTTGCCTTGTTTGACCTTTTTTCAATAATACCGTTTTATCTGCCTTTTCTTTTTGTTGACCTGAGATTTTTAAGAATTGCCAGGCTAATAAGGGTATCCAGGATATTTAAATTCAGCAGATATTTAAAAGGATTCCAGATAATAATAAATGTAATAAAGAAAAAACGTGGTGAACTATTAGTGACCCTTATGATTGTCATAATGCTGATACTAATAATATCTGTTATAATTTATGAACTGGAAAAAAATATCCAGCCTGATGAATTTAAAGACATTCCTACAGCATTTCTTTGGGCTATTAGTGCTTTTACGACAATTGATTTCGGTATGCGTCCCTTAACGACTGCAGGCAAGTTCCTGACTGGTGTTATCGGGCTTCTTGGAATCGGTATTATTGCGCTTCCTGCCGGTATCTTGAGCTCGGGGTTAATCGAAGAGCTTCAAAAAAAGAAAAAAGTCAAAACGAGGAATTCATATAAAAATTATTATTACAGAAGAAGAAGACTCTCTGATGTTGGATCAAGAAGACTAAAAAAATAAATATTTAGATTCCAAAAAGAGCCTAAAATCTAATCACGGTAAAATAGGGATAAAGGTCCCCCGAGATAGAGATGGTGATTTAGGATTTTGTTACACTCCCA
>CAYOLB010000397.1:0-2442 GCA_964404675.1 uncultured Atribacterota bacterium
CTAATTAATCATATTAATTAGTTTTTTAATTTAAACTTTTTAAACCTAAATTACCTCAATTAATCCAAGCTAATTAAAGCTGTTGGTTCTCTGCTTGATAATATGATGATTTTAATACTAAAATATAAGGAATGTTTCGATATAAACCATTAAAATCTAAGCCATATCCAACTACAAATTTATCAGGTATGTCAAATCCACAATAATCAATAGGTACATCAATTTGTCTTCTTTCTTTTTTATTTAGTAAAGCACATACTTTAAGACTGGCAGGATTTCTTGATTTTAACATTCTAATCAAATAATCCAGTGTTAGTCCTGTATCTACTATATCTTCAATAATCAAAACATCTTTCTTTTCAATGTTTTCATCCAGGTCTTTTATAATTCTGACTACTCCTGAAGATTCCGTTGATGCACCATAACTGGAAATATCCATAAAATCCATTATCATAGGTACTTTGATATAGCGGGATAAATCTGCTAAGAATATAATCGCCCCCCTTAATACACCAACGCATATCACCTGTTTCCCCTGGTAATCTCGTGATATTTGTTCTCCTAATATTTCAATCCTTTTCTGTATCTGGTTTTCCGGAATTAATATCTCTTCTATTTTTTCCTGTTCTATCATCAGTATATCTCCTTACTCGCTATTATTTTCACTATTTTATAATTATATATTTTCTTTACGCATATATAAAACTTTTTTTGTCTGCCTGCTTAATTTAAAGCGATTATCTATTTGAAATCCTATAATCCAGACAATACGATTAGAATTATCAACAACCATACTTATCATATCTCTTTCATGAAGGGGAATTTTCTGGTCTATAAAATAGGATTTTATTTTTTTAAAGTAATTGCTATTTAATGGTTTAAAACGGTCTCCAGGCCTTCTGTTTCTAATTCTAAGCGGAAATTCTAACTTGTCATAATCTAAATATTCCTCATCTTTGCTCTTTCTCTCAAAATATTTTTTCCCAATATGCTCTTCAATATCTTGATAGTGTTTAGCAATTACTTTTATACCAATTTTTGGAAAAATATTTTCTTTAGAAATAGATAATTCATATTCCCACATGGTATTTGCTTTTTGTTTATCAGTTTTTTGGATATGATCTGCATAGGCTATTTTCAAGGTCTGATAGCTCTTCCTTACCCTGATATTGCAAGGTAAATACAGATATCTTTCACCTCTATCAAGCAAACATAACTCCCTTATGCTCTCAATATGCCCAAACTGGATATCATCCAAATTATCAATCAAATGGCGCAAAGCTTTGCGAATAACACGTCTTTGTAAGGCAATTGGGTACTTCTTAATTTTTTTTATGTCTAAAACAATTCCAAAATAATCGGTTTCAAGTATAATCTGCTTGAAATAATCCTCAGTTTGTTCTTCCCAGTAATCTAATTCATCTTGAATGATAGTTTGTAGCTGAAGTATATGAGTACATATGGAAGGATTATACTCCCTGGCAAGTAAAGGTAATAATTGATGTCTTATTTTATTTCTGAGATACATGGTCTCTTTATTAGTATAATCAATACAGTAAGCTATTTTTCCCCTCTTACAATAAGCCTCAATTTCCTGCCGGGTACATTCGATTAAGGGACGGATTAAAACACCCCTTTTTGCAGGAATTCCTCTTAATCCCTGTAGCCCACTACCGCGAATTAATCTCATTAACACAGTTTCCACCTGGTCATCAGCATGATGACCCATTGCTATACTTTGGGCTTTATGTTTTATTAATAATTTTTTAAAAAATTCATATCTTACTTTTCTACCAGCTTGTTCCAATGATAAAGATTTTTCTTTGGCAATAGCGGGAACAGAGACTGTTAATTCTTCAAATGGTAGATTCATACGGGAAGACTTCAAGCGAACAAATCGGGCTTCCTGCTTTGATTCTTCAATTCTTATACCATGATTGACATGGGCAACAACCAAAGATAATCTTTTTTTTTGGCTAACATGTTTGAGAATGTCCAGTAAACATAAAGAATCAGGGCCTCCGGAAACAGCAACTATAATTTTATCTCCCGGATGAAGCATTTGATATTTCTCTATTGTACTATTCACTTTTGATATTAAATTATCCAATTGTAAAAACACTTTTTCATTTTATTTAATAATATTTCTAGAAAAAGTTAGAGCTACTAATTCCCGGATCTTTAGTATTACATGGTGGCGGTGCTGAGATTCGAACTCAGGACACTGCGGGTATGAACCGCATGCTCTAGCCAGCTGAGCTACACCGCCATAATGGGATAAATACGGCAGAAAACAAGAGAAGTCAATAATCTACTTAATTAATAAAAACCTCTAATTTTATCATAGAGGTTTAATTAAATGCTTGGTTGCGGGGGGCGGATTCGAACCGCCGACCTTCAGGTTATGAGCCTGACGAGCTACCTAGCTGCTCCACCCCGCTA
>CAYOLB010000398.1:0-2462 GCA_964404675.1 uncultured Atribacterota bacterium
CGCAGCACAAGAAGAACAACAAAAAATCAATAGCTTCCAGAAAAAAGAGCAGGAGAAGAAGCAGAAAATATTACAGGAAGAGAAACTGAAACTGGACCAGTTATATCATTCCCTTGATCCTGATAAACAAAAAGAAATTGACCAGGAAGCTGAAAATAGATTGGATGACTTCTGGAAAACCCAGCTGAATAAAGAAAAGGCCAAAGGTAAATTATCAAAGATATTACAGGCTACTTTGGATGAGAAGAAGAGGAATATTGTTAAAGAGTGGATTGAATCCGGAAAGATTAAAGTGTGACAAACAACCGTCCCTGTCACATATTAATTGGTAATGAATATTGGGACTTCTTAGGCGGTGATAATATTTTTGATGAGCTATTAGAACTTTTTGACAAAGTGGGCAAAAATTATAAAGAAAAGATAAAAGAAAAAATCCAACAGGTTGCAAGAGATAAAATGCAATATTAAATATTGTGAGTAGTGAACAATCCGTAGAGTAAGGGAGGTAATTCTATCGAAAAAAGATTTTCTAAAGAGCAGTAGAGCAGTAAAAAGTTAAAATATTAACTAAAAATTATTAAGGAGGTTTGAAAAATGTCAGAAAAAAAAGAGCAAATGCTTTTTAGCAATATGTTTGGCTCGGTGTCAGATCAACGAGTTGTTTATTTTAGAAAAAAAGGGTGGTTTAGCGGTGGGTCTCGTGAAGATGTGCCCTTACGACATGTTACCTCGGTTCGAGTTGAGAATACCCGGAGCATTATAGGTGGGATTGTATTTGTTTTAATAGGGCTTTTAACAATTGCATTTGCAGTGGGGATTATACCGCTGGCAATTGGCATTCTTCTTCTTTGGGGTTCTCCTACAGTTCTTGTAAACACCGCAGGAACTGATCTCAGTGCAGCGAAGGGATGGCCTTGGCAAAGAGGGGATGCCGAAAAGTTTGTGGAAGCTTTGCGCAAACAACTCTTTAAGGAATAAAATGAAAAATAGTCAGCTAGCGCTGTTAGTTCATTTAATGTAGGTGGTGGAGGAGATTTAGATTTCAGACTTAAAAACAATCCTAAAGATGATAACAAATTAACTGACCAGATAGCTTTGTCAATACTTATAAATACTACAATAAGTGAAAAAGGTGTAGTTCATACTAATATGAATGAGGTTTGTAAAGAAACACAACAAAGCGGGGGCTGTTAATGGATTATACACCTTTTGGAAAACCCAACTGAACAAACAAAAATCCAAAGGTAAATTATCAAAAATATTAAAAGCTACTTTAGATGAAAAGAGAAGGGAAATAATTAAAGAGTGAGCAGATAATGAGCCGTCTATAAATATGACAAAAATACAAATAAAATAAACGAGAGAAAATAATATATATACCAGTTTTATTCATATAGAAAATATTCTACAAATCCAGCTATTTACATTCCACGGTGTTTATTTAAATTTAATTCTTTTTATATAAATCTATATTTTATTTTTTAGGAGGTTTAACTATGAAAAATGTTTGTCCGCTGTGTGGTACCGAAAATGAGAAAGATGCCAGATTTTGTAAAGAATGTAATGAGCCCTTATATAATCCTACTGATAATAAAAAAGATAAAGAAATAAATAGGAAAGACCAGATTCAAGAAAATAATCAGGGAAAGACCTCCTCTATTGATAACCAGCCACCAAAGTTTTATAAGAATCCCAGTGTATCTACAATTCTATCTTTCTTTTTTATGGGATTAGGTCAGATTTATAATGGACAGATAGGAAAAGGAATACTATTTATTATTCTCTATGGAATATCAGTTGTATTGATGTCTGTTATTATTGGATTTATTACTACTCCAATATTATGGATATGGGGTATGGTTGACGCGAATAATTCAGCCAAAAAAATAAACGAAAAATTAGCTAAGGAATAATTTTTAATTTAAATGTTAGGAGGAAAAAATGAATAAAAATAATTTTTTATTACTAATGGCAATCTTGCTAGTCGTATTGGTTTTTGCCCAGCAAAGTGTTATTTCTAAAACAATATATGCAATTAAAGATTCGGATGACAATATAATTGCTATTATTGATTTTAATTGTATTTCTATTGAATTAATTGAATCAGGCTATACAGTAGATTATTTTTATGGAGAAAAACCGGTTAGAGAAATATTAGAACCGGAACCAAAGAAGGAAGAACCAATACAAAATGTAGCAGTAAAAGAAACATTATCACAGGAGCAAGCTGTAAGAAAAGCTAAAGATTATTTAGATTATTCAGCATTTTCTAGACAAGGGTTAATTGACCAATTAAAATATGAAGGTTTTAACACCAAAGATGCTACATACGCAGTAGACAAAATAAAAGTAAGCTGGAAAGAACAAGCTGTAAGAAAAGCTGAAAGTTATTTAGACTTTGCCGGATTTTCTAGAAAAGGATTGATTGACCAACTAAAATTTGATGGTTTTAACGATGAAGA
>CAYOLB010000399.1:0-14357 GCA_964404675.1 uncultured Atribacterota bacterium
GGGGGAATAAAAAAAGGGGTATAAAATGAAAGCTGCTGTTTTTTACGGGAAAAACAATATCAAAGTAGAAGATTATAAGGAACCCGATATTTATAATGATGATGATGTAAAAATTAAAATAGAATGCTGTGGAATTTGTGGCAGTGATATGGAAGAATATCTTTATGGACCTATTGTTGTTCCAACCACACCTCATCCTATAACTAAAGAATCAATGCCTTTAATTCTTGGGCATGAATTTACTGGTTATGTTGTTGAAACTGGGAAAAAAATTAATGATCTCAAAATTGGAGATAAAATTGTTTCTTTCCCAATCGTATCATGCGGTAATTGTTATTGGTGTAAACAAAATGTGGTTTGTTTGTGTAAAAATATGGGGTGTATTGGCCTTGCCAAAAATGGAGGCTTTGCGGAATATATAGTATTACCGAGAAAAAACTGCATTCTTCTTCCAAAAAATGCAAATCTTGATGAACTTTCTCTTACTGAACCTTCAGCTACTCCCTTACATGCAATTGATAAATCTAAAATTCATATTGGTAGTAATGTAGTAATAATTGGATCTGGAACAATTGGTTTAATCACACTACAGATGGCTAAAATAGCAGGAGCTAAAAATATTATTGTACTAGATAAAATATCAAAAAGACTTGAACTAGCAAAATATTTAGGAGCAACTTCTATATTCAACATCAACGAGGGGGATGAAAAGAAGGTAATTGAATTCTTAAACAAAGAAACAAATAACCAAGGAATTGATTCAGTCATTGAGTGTGCTGGAAATAATAAAGCAGTAGAATTAGCTTGTAATATTGTAAATAAAGGTGGAAATATTGTACTAATAGGAATTAGCTCTGAAAATAGCTCAATTAATACTAATAACATTGTCTTAAATGAGAAAAATATTCTTGGGTGTCATGGGTATAATGATGTAATATTCAAAAAAACAGTTGACTTAATTATTACAAAAAAAATTAAGGTTAAACCTTTGATAACAAAAAAAATTAGTTTAAATCGAATTGTTGAAGATGGCTTTGAACAGCTAAGTAAATTCCCTGAGAATAATATTAAAATCTTAGTGTATCCAAACATGTAACTTTGATGAAAATAAGTAATAATATTAAAAATTAATTAATTTCTAATATTATTAAATAGATACCTGCTGGTAAGCCCGTGGTACTTTCAAAAAACTTCAAGCTTCGCTTGACCTAAATCCTGGTTCTATTGAAATGGACATACTTGATAAAACTCTTTTCATCAATACCTATTGTTGAGACAAAGTAACATGGTAACCATACTATATTCTCTTTCTAATATACTTTAGACAACCAGGATAACTTTTTCCTGAGTCTGCTGGCTGATTGTGCCTTGATCTGTCCAATTACATCAGCAACACTATATTTTAGTGTATGATCATAATCATATGGATATGATCTACCTGTTTGTTATATTCTATTATTTCACAACCTGGTAGCCTTCTTGATATCTTAGGAAAAAGTTTTCTTTAGTATCCGCTCAATCCAGGATTTAGGATACGGCGGCGACATTTAGGTAGAACGAATCTCCTGCCGCATGAACACCACATAGGAAATCGCAAAGCAAATCAGAATCAGAGCAATAAGTGTTACAAATTGCGGCCACACAACTAGCAAGCTTTGACTAATGCTCAAAGGGCTTGGAATAACTTCCTGGCTTCTTAAGGCTGAACTAATTCCAAAGAACCTTACTGCTGGATTTAAAATAGCAGTTGTGCTTTCCTGGAATAATATTAAAGGTGAAGTACGCATAATCATACTTCTAACTTCTTCATTTTTGGTAATAACTGCTATTGTCGCATCCTGATTAACTGGCGCAACTTGATCTGCTACTACATTGGCAACCATTAATATGAAAAAGGAAAAGAATATCCAGACCATAATTGAAACTAAAGCAGAAGTCGCAGTTTGTTTAAAGATGATAGAGAATAAAATTCCCAATCCCATCCAAAAGCCAATATAAACAACACTTAACAAAAAGAATAGTCCAATCCTGGCTAACTCTTGTATACTGGGAATTATTCCAAATACAATTAATTCTAATCCAAAGATGATTACTATTATACTCATTAGCATAACGGCAATAGTAGTTAACCCAGCAAGAAATTTCCCATTTATCAAGGCATCCCGATATATTGGCTGAGACAAAATCGTACTCATTGTTCCACTTGTTCTTTCGCTATTGATTGCATCAAATCCAAAAATAATTCCAATTAATGGTCCAAAGAAACTTACAAAGAAAATAAAGGAAGGAAGTGTGCCACCTGATAATGTAAACAATTTCAGGAAAAGATTCTCACCGGTGAATTGATTTACATCATTACTGATATTTTGACTTAAGACATAAATAATTGAACCAGCTGTCAGAGCAACAATTAGAAATAATATAATGAACTTTTTACTTCCTAAATAATCAGCCAGCTCTTTCCAATAAATAATGCTTAAACCTGACATAATCAAGATTCCTCCCTAAAATATTTTGTGTATATTCTTTCCAGCGAGAGTTCTTTTGCCCTCTTCTCTACTTTTAATACACCATCAATTTTTTGGATATCCTGAATTAATCTGGAAACATCTTTATCTTCCTGGTATCTAATCTCCAATCTGTTACTTTTTTCAGGCAATATCTCCTTGCTTATTTCTTCCAGAGAACCATTTGCAACCATTTTTCCTTTGGAAAAAATACCAATCTTACTACATATTTTTTGCACCTGATAGAGTAGATGAGAGCAAAGAAATATAGTAATATTCTCTTCTTTATTAATTTTGGTAATAAGGTTTAATATTTCTTCAACACCCTGGGGATCGATTCCTGTCGTTGGTTCATCAAGAATAGCTAATTTTGGTTTTTTTATAAATACTGTACCAATTCCCAATCTCTGCTTCATTCCCTTAGAAAATTTTCCTACCTCAAGATTTTTTACATTTTTTAAGCCTACCAGAGCAAGAACTTCATCTATACTGGCTTTGGCTTCTTTTTCGGGGATATGATTTAAACGGGCAATATAGGATAAATTTTCAAAGGCAGTCATATCTTCGTAAAACCCCACATTTTCCGGAAGATAGCTAGTAATCCGTTTGACCTGCAAGGGCTCTTTTGTTGAATTATAACCAAAAACACTTACTTCTCCAGAACTTGGCTCAGTTAAACCCAATATCATTAATATGGTAGTTGTCTTTCCAGCACCATTAGGTCCCAGGAAACCAAATATCTCACCCTGGTTTATTTTCAAATTCAAATTATTCACCACCGGAGTTCCATTATACTTTTTTGTTAATTCTTTTGTTTCCAGAACAGTTTGAATATTATTCATTGCTGCACCCCTTATTATGTATTCTGTCTCTTGCTTATCTACGTCTTAATTTAACAAATATACCAATCAGGATGGCCAGTATTACAATTATGATAGCGACACCAACCCATCCCCATTTTGTTGGAACATTTACGGTGGTTCTAAATTCAATCTTTTCCTGATCCTGGGTACCATTAACATTAACTGTTACCATATAATCACCGGGGACTGTATTCTGGGGTACTTTGATAGTCATTGTTACTTTTTCTGGTTTCTGGGTTTGTGCCACAGAAGTTAATTCTTCAATTTTATCTGGATCAAATTTGACTTCCCATCCTTCTGGTACACTGCCCATAAAACCTAAATTATCTATAGATGCTGAACCTTCATTCCAAATATAGAAATAATACTCTTTTTCCTCACCGGCAACTGCAGAAAGTTTAAGATTACCAGTTTCTGTTCCCAGATTTAAAGCGTAAGTCCCAGTAACTCCAGCAGTCAAATCAAGTGATTTTTGAAGATCTCCTGCCTGAGCAATAAATTTTAATGAATATTCTTTCTTTTCAGCAGAAAATGGTGGAGTAACACTTAATAAAATAGTTTCACTTGCTGCTTTGTTAATCTTTATTGCTGATATTTTTTCTTCTTCTTTCCATCTTGGACTGATAGAAGCTCTCCATCCTTGAGGAATATCAACAGCAAAATCCATTACCTGGTCTTCTTCAGTCTGATTTTTTATTTCTATTTCATATTTCATTGCCATCCCGGAAGGACTCTCCATAGAAGGATATTTCGTACTCAATAAAATCTCATTCGTTTCTTCTTTGGTTTCTTTTTCGGTCTTTGCAATTACATCAATAACTATATCTAGAGTCCGCTTTATTTGACCATCAACAGTGCTGGCTTCAATAGTAAAGATATACTCATCTTTTATCTGTTCAATATTTTCAGGAATCTCTATATGCAGGTTCAGTGTTTTAATGTCATCCGGTTCCTTTGTAAGAAGATTAACCTGTCTTACTTGGAATCCTTTATAGCTCTTATTGCATAAAATAACATCCCAATCTTCAGCATTAGGGTCAGGAATTAAGTTTATTTTAATATTTTCTGGATTGCTACCTTCATTTATCATTTTCAATTCCAGATCAGTTTCTGCACCCTCTTCAAGGACTAAATTTGAAAATTCACTGAAAATAAGAAAATCCCTTTCACCTGTTTTGCTTTGATTTACTTGTGCCAAACAAGAAAAAGGATTTAGTAGAAATAAACCTGTAAAAATTAGGACAAAAAATACTAAAACTTTAATTTTTTGATTCATCGATTTTACCTCCTGATATTATATATATTCCTATATTTTTTCAAAATTAAAGCTTTTATATCTTTTAAATTTTCAAATTTCTTTTTGGATTTTTTTGGAAGTTATTTTTATGTGCTATTAGCATATAATATCTAATAAAATTTTACAAAAAATTTTCTACTTGTCAAGAGATAAACTTTTAAAAAATAGAAAAATCAAAATAAAGTTTACACCATAAATCAGATGGCTTTAAGAAACCTCTAAAATGGGTTAAACAAAATATCATAAAAGGCGTATATATTTTAATGGTTTTCAGAATTAAGTTCTTCGATTATTACCGCAAGAAAAATAATTCGAAGGAAAATGATTTTGATGCTAGAAATGATTTTTGGGGAAATCTTAAAATTATTTTTTACTGGTTAGCTAGTATTTGTTTTAATTGTAATGCATTCTTTGAGGCAAAAGCATTTTGATCATTATCAAAATAACAAAATACCATTTTATCTTCAGTAATCCATTTTTTAATCTTTTCAGCCCAATCATTCAAGGCTTTCTCAGAATAGGAACCCTGATAAGCATCATTGGGTCCATGCAAGCGAATATATACAAAATCAGTTGTTGAAATAATGGGAGACAATACACCAGCCAGATCAAAGATACAAAAAGCTGCTTTCTGCTTATCAAGCAAACCATAAACATCATTATTCCACCAGGAAGAATCTCGAAATTCAAAAACATATTTTTTTTCAGGGAGTAAAATTTTAAAGAATGCTTCTAACCTTTGGAGATTACATTTCCAGTGAGGCGGCAATTGGAATAATATTGGACCCTGATTTCTTCTTAGTGGTTTAATCCCATTCATAAAACGACCCAATGCTTCAGATGCATCTTTAAGTTTTTTCATATGGGTAATATAACGATTAGCCTTTACTGAAAAAACAAAATCTGCAGGTACTTGTTCTGTCCAATTTTGGAAAGTGGATTGATCAGGTAATTTATAAAAACTATTATTAATCTCGGCAGTAGAGAAAAATTGACTATAGTATTTTAACATATCTTTTGTAGGCAATTTTTCTGGATAAAAAGGTCCAATCCAATGCTTATAATGCCAGCCTGATGTTCCAATGTATACTTTTTGATGAAAATCATTGTGATTATTCACCAAAAAATCCCCCTATTTTTTTTCTTGCTGTTCTCGTATAACTTTCAATGATTTAATCATATTTTCGTCTAACAAGTCATTTACTAATTTTTTTAATAAATTATCCCCACTGAATAATGATAAAAAACTAAACTTAGAAATCAAGCCTTCTTCTTTAGTAGAAACTTCTTGTTTCCCCTGGTTATAGTTTTTTATTATCCTTCCAATTAATTCATCGAATGTGTATATCTTAAATCTATCGACCGCGACCTCTATGGCAATTTTTTCAGCCAAGGCAAGTGCAATATCACTATAACTACAATCTTCGGGTAATTTTAATATTTCTACTAACTTTGGCAAAATTCTTTCAAAAAGTAGCCTGTTGCGAGGAATATCATCATTTAGATTGAGAGTTTGAGCAACTTTATTGATTATTTCTTTATCAAGATGTCTAAAATAATCAATAAAATAATCTTCATCTTGTTCAATTTTAATATAGTATATTTGACCGGACAGACTCTTCATCACCCGAAATGCATCAAAATAACCTAATTTTAGATTCTCTCTAGCTTTTTGTGATTCAAAATGTAGTGGTCCTCCTAAAGGTTCTTTGGCCTCAATATTAATGACATTATGATTTTTCAAATTTACCTTCCTCTTTCTACCCATACCTCCAACCTGTATTGTAATCAAAGATTTATAGCCACGGTCAACTAGCATTCGAATAGGAAGATTATCGTAAATACCTCCATCAAGATATATTTTTTCATCTATTTTTGCTGAACGGAAGAGGGGATAATTAGCACTAGCAAAAAGATAATCAGCTACCTGTCCTTCCGGAATGTCTTCTACAAATAATTCCAGAGCCTTACGGTCAGTAAAAGATACCGTAACCATGCCAAAGGCTATATCTGATTTTCGTAACTTTTCTTCATTGACATACTCCTTAATCAATTCCTTTAGTGGTGTAACATCAATACCACGTTCAGTAATTATTTCGCTAATCATTTTTAAATAATAAGACATATCTCCTGGTTTAATTTCTAAATGAGTAAGTTGTTTTAACCTTTCTTCATCAATCTTCATTATCCGGGATGGATGAATATCATGCCACAATTTATAAGCCTTATCAATTTCATGTTGGGCAACCATCACACCATTTAAGGCTCCAACTGAAGTTCCAGTTACAGCAGATATTTGTATTCCCATATCTTCCAGGGCCTTGACAGCTCCTATCTCATAAGAACCCTTTGCTCCGCCGCCTTCTAATACCAAACCAAACTTTTCTGACATAATAATTTTTTCTCCTGATTATTATCAATAAATATCACTTTCCCATAAATCTCCGTATTTGTTCAGATAAATATCATTTAATTTCTCTTCTGCTATTTGTTTTTCTGATTTTTTTTCATCAGGGTAACCAATTGCCACCATACAAGGGATTCTTAAATTATCAGGGATTTGAAGTAGTTCTTTTATATATTTTTCAGAATTTAATTCACTGGTGTCTTTTCTTTTTCTAATCTGTATCCAGCAACTTCCTAAGTCTAAAGCTTGGGCAGTTAATAGAACTATCGTACTTGCAATGGAACAATCCTCTATCCAGACATCTGACTGGCTTGGATCTGCCAAAACAACAAGTGCCAGAGGAGCATTAGCTACGAATTGGGAACCATATGCTTTGGCTTTTGAGAGTTTTAATAATAAATCTTTTTCCTGTACAATTAAAAACTTCCAAGGATTATTGTTCTTCGAAGATGGAGATAATAAAACAGCTTTCATAATTTGCTGAATTTTTTCCTTTTCTATCTCTTTGTCTTTAAAGGCTCTGATACTTCTTCTTTTTTTTAATAAATCTAACATATTCAGGCTCCTTTGTTTTTTTGGCAAACATCTCCGTATTATTTCTTCATTTTTTGCTCTTTATTACAATTTATATTTAATAAATCAATTTTAACAAAAAACATCCCTTTAATCTACAATAAATATCAAACTCTCAAATCGAATACGCTGAAACAAAAAAGATAATATCTCTATAATTATATTTTTTATCCAATCTGTCTTGTCTTAAGATATAGTCTGCATTACAATATAAAAAGTAATTAATAAATTTCTAAGGGGTACTTAATTGATTATTGATAAATTGGTTAAAATATATTTTTCTCCTACCAATTCTACTCAAAAGATTGTCTGTACAATAGCAAAAAGTTGGGGAGTAGCTGGACAAAGAAACATCAATCTAAATTCCCTGACAGAAAGATATAATTTCAAACTTAAACTTCAACCTGATGAAGCCGTCCTCCTGGGTATCCCGGTCTATGAAGAAAGAATACCTGATTTATTATATCCTGTGCTAAGTAAAATCAAAGGCAATGGTCAACTTATGGTTCCAATAGTCACTTATGGAAATATTAGCGCAGGAATAGCTTTAAAACAATTAACTACAATGATGAGAAATCAAGGTTTTAATATAATTGCAGCTGCTTCTTTTATAGGAGAACACTCTTTTTCACATAAAGATATTAAAATTGCAGTAGGAAGGCCAGACAGCAAAGATTTGGGAATTGCAAACTCTTTTGGTACACAAATCAAAGAAAAAATAGAATCTATTGAAAATATCAAAGATACTCCGGAACTTAATATTAATGGTAAGTTATCATATATGGGTAAATTGTTGCCCCGACATAGTGAAATGACATTCTCTCATGCTCCTGTTATTGATCCAACTCTTTGTAAAAAATGTAAAAAATGTCTAGAAATCTGTCCTGTGAACGCCATCGACCCTGAAAGCCTTATCAGTAGAGACAAGCTATGTATTCGCTGTTTCGCCTGTGTAAAACTTTGTCCTAATAATGCCCGAAAAATAGTATATAAAAAACCTTTTCTTGTTAAAAATACACTAAGACAATTGGGTAAAAAAAGAAAAGAACCAGAAATCTTTCTTTAATGTTATATCTATTTTTTGATAACTCTGTAATCTAAATACAAAAGGGCATAAAAGAATAAGGCTTTCTCTTATACCCTTTTGTTGTTTCTGATAATTATCTTTAAAATTGTTCTATACTTCTTTAAAAACAGCACCAGTACTGGCAGAAGTAACCAAATAAGCGTATCTTTTTAAATAATAAGTTGAGGGTATATTTCTCTCCGGTATAGTCCATTTCTCTTCGCGCTTCTTTAATTCTTTTTCAGTTAATTTTACCGATAATTCTCTATTTGATATGTCAATTTTAATCATATCTCCGTCTTCAATCATGCCAATAGGTCCCTTCTCTGCAGCTTCTGGAGAGACATGTCCAATCGCCGCTCCCCTTGTTGCTCCTGAGAATCGACCGTCGGTAAGAAGGGCAACATCATTATCCAATTCCATACCGCACAAAGCGGAGGTAGGAGCTAACATCTCACGCATTCCAGGACCACCTTTTGGTCCTTCATATCTGATTACAACTACATCACCTTTCTTGATTTTTCCATCCATTATTGCCTGATATGCTTCTTCCTCAGAATTGTAAATTTTTGCCGGCCCCTCGAAACTATACATTTTTTTACTGACCGCAGATACCTTTACAACTCCACCCTCGGGTGCTAAATTACCATACAATACTGCAATTCCACTTTCTTTACTATGTGGGTTATCATATTTTTTTATTACTTCATTATTTTTTATCTTTGCTGATGCTATATTCTTACCAATACTTTGACCACTTACAGTCATTTCTTCAGTATTAATTAGTTTTGCATCTGCCAGTTCTTTTAAAATTGCCTGAATACCTCCTGCAAAATATAGATCTGTAACATGCAGATTACTTGAGGGAGATATCTTAGTTAAAATTGGGATAATACGACTCAACTTATCAAATGTCTTTAATTCCAATTTAATGCCTGCTTCATGGGCAATTGCCAATAAATGTAAAACAGTATTCGTTGAACCCGCCATTGCTAAATCAAGGGCGATGGCATTCTCAAAAGCCCTTTCAGTCATAATATCCCGGGGTTTAATCTGTTTTTTGACCAAATTCATAATTGCCTTGCCTGCTAGATTGGCAAGTTGTTTTCTTGCGCCATAACCTATAGGAATTGTACCATTGCCCGGTAAAGCCATGCCTAATGCCTCTGACAAACAATTCATCGAGTTAGCCGTGAACAAACCTGAACAACTACCAGCTGTAGGACATGCACTACATTCTAATTCAGTTAATTCCTCTTCAGTTATTTTTTTCTGGTTATATTTGCCGACAGCTTCAAACATTGTCGATAAATCAATATCATTTCCTGCATACTGTCCTGCCAACATCGGGCCACCACTAACATAGATTGCAGGAATATTTAAGCGGCCGGCGGCCATGAGCATTCCAGGAACAATTTTATCACAATTTGCTACCAATACTAACCCATCAAAACGATGCGCCATAGCAACAGCCTCTATAGAATCTGCAATAAGCTCTCTGCTTGCCAATGGATATTTCATACCCTGATGATTCATGGCAATGCCATCACAAATGCCTATTGCAGGAAATTCCATGGGAGTTCCTCCTGCTGCTGCAACTCCAATTTTTACAGCTTGAGCAATATCATTAAGCTGTATATGCCCGGGTATAATTTCATTAAAAGCATTTACAATTCCAATATTTGGTTTTTCCAAATCTTCTTTCGTATAACCCATAGCATAAAACAAAGACCGATGGGGGGCACGGCTCGGACCCTTTGAAACAATATTACTTTCCTTTTCCATATTACATTATCCTTTCTAAATATAAGCTATATCTTATTTAATATTTGGTTAATTACCAAAAGAAACTACTTACTAATCATTATATAATATTTAAGTTAAAAAATTAAAGGAATAAATAAAGGCAAGTAAGTCACAACAAATAAAACAGCAATCATGGCTAAAATTAGGGGCAAAGCCTCACGACTTATTTTCTCAATCGAATACCCAGAAATACTGCTTGCTATATATAGATTAATAGCAACAGGAGGTGTTGACATACCAATTGCTAAAGCGATTGTCATAATAATTCCAAAATGAACAGGATCTACTCCAATTTTAGTCATTAAACCTAAAAATATGGGGGTCAATATAATAATAATTGAGGCGGTCTCCATAAAAACGCCTGCAATTAACAGAATAATATTTACAAATAATAAGATAATAAATCTATTATCAGATATTGATAGAACAGCATTTGTTAAAATAACAGGGATATTCCAATTGGCCAATACCCAACTAAAAACTTGGGCAGTACCAATTAGAAGCATAATCAAAGAAGATGTGATGACTGACTTGACAAATATCCTAAAAATATCCTTCAAGTTTTTATCACGATATATGAATAGAGAGACTATCAATGCCCAATCAACTGCAATCACAGCTGCTTCAGATGGCGTAAAATATCCGGAGAATATCCCTCCTAATATGATTACGGGGGTCATTAATCCCCAAATTGATGATTTAAAACTCTCTACTATTTGATTAAAAGATATTTTATTTCCTTTGGGATAGTTTTCTTTATTTGCTTTTCGCAAAGCCATAAAAATCAATACTGCCGCCATCATAATCCCAGGAATAAAACCATTTAAAAATAAACGCGAGATTGACTCATTAGCAATTAAGGCATAAAGTACCATGGGAACAGATGGTGGAATAACGACTCCAATACCGCCTGAACAGGCAATTAGCGCAGCAGAAAACTTTGGATCATAATTACGTTTTTTTAATTCTGGAATTAAAGGTGTTCCAATAGCAGCAGTAGTAGCACCACCTGAACCTGAAATAGCAGCAAAGAAAGCCGAGGCTATTACACTAATAATCCATAGACCACCACGCATGAATCCGAAAAGGGTTTCTGCAAAATTAACAATTAATTTTGACATTTTCCCCTCAGCCATCAAGTCACCAGCTAAGATAAAAAAAGGTACAGCAATTAAAGGGAATGAGTCTATTCCTGCAAAGAGTCTTTGAGGAAAGAGCACCAGTGGAATTTCCCCTACTGCTAAAACAATAATTGAGGATAAGCCAACTGAAATTGCTACAGGCACCCCTATTAATACAAGTAAAATAAATGAAAAAAACAATAATATTGCAATCATGATTCTACTCCTCTTGATGACTCAATAAACTCTCCCCAGAGCATGACTACGCTATGAAAAAGCATAACCGAAAAACTCAGTGGTATACTTAAATAGATATATCTCATTGGTATTAAAAGTGCTGGTGATGTTTGAAAAACCTGCATATTTATTAATTGTAAACTATAATTTATTGCAATTAAAAAAAATACAATACAAACTAAATTAATAATAATTGTCGTCAATTTGTTTGCTTTTCCTTTAAATTGTTCAACTATAAAAGTTACTGCAATATGGGATCCCTGCTTATAGGCAACGCTGGCAGCAAATAAACTACTCCATACCAACAAGTACCTGGACATCTCTTCTGTATATGACAAAGCATCAAAAAAAATTCGGAATATTATCTGAACAGTAACTACAACAGTCATAATGATAAGCATTGTTCCGATTAAAAACTTTATTACATTATTTAATACTTCACTTATTCTTGCAAATTGAAAATATACTTTTTCCATTTCTTTAGTCCTTTGTAAATAAAAAAACATCTTGTAGCATTAATTCTTAAATTAATGCTACAAGAATAAAATGTATTCAAATCAGTGTGAATTAACTACGAAATTCTGCAAGGGCTTCCTGAATCTCTTCTAAAAGCCCACCAAATTGGGGTCCATATTTTTCATATACAGGCATGACTGCCTCTCTAAAGGTATCAAGATCGGGATTTTCCTCTACTATCATTCCTTGATCTTTAATAAATTGCAATTGTTCAGCTTCATTGTCATTATTATAATCTCTCGCTGCCTGCCCACCTAATTCTGCTGCTTCTTCAAAAATAGCTTGTTCTTCAGCTGTTAACGAATTCCACAATTTATCGCTTGCTATGATGGTTGCAGGGGCATAAGTGTGACGATCTATTGTCATATAATCCTGAGACTCATATAATTTAAAAGAGTATACAACTACTATTGGATTCTCTTGACCATCAATAGTCCCTTGAGAAAGTCCAGTTAGGCACTCTGTCCAGGCCATGGGCACAGCATTTGCACCTAAAGCTTTAAAAGTGTCCACATAAAGGGGACTCTCCATCAAACGGATTTTTAATCCTTCAATATCACTTGCTTTTTTCACTGGTCGTACACTGTTAGTTAAATTACGAAAACCCCTCTCAGAATATGCTAGACCATGCATTCGGATATTGCTTAATCTGCCTAGCACTTCCTGACCAATTTCCCCATCAAGGATATGATAGGCTTCTTCTGGAGAACCAAACAAAAATGGCATTTCGAAAACTGCCATCTCTGGTAAAAAATTAGCAATGGGCCCGTTTGTAATTACTCCCATGTCAATAGTGCCTAACTGCATTCCTTCTAATAGAGTCCGTTCATCTCCCAACTCAGCATTGGGATGGATTTCAACTACTATATCCCCATTAGTTCTTTCTTCTACAACTTCCTTAAATTTTAATGCAGATATATGGAAAGCATCTTGTTCATTAACAACATGGGTCAATTTAACGGTTCTAGCTGCTTCTGCAGCCATAGCTGACATAGAAATAACTACAAAAAACACAATTAGAAATAGTATGCTAAAAAATCTTCTCATTTATTTTTCCCTTTCTTCTTTTATCACAAAATGATTATAAAAATTCTATATATAGAATTTTTATTAAATATTTTAGTTTTTTCACCTCCTTCTTTTTTAAAGTATTTTAGTAATCTTAACAAAATAAAAACCTTCATTCCCAATGTTATACACAATAGGGACGAAGGCTTGTCGTGGTACCACCCTAATTCAGTAAGAAAACAATGATTTGTTAATTATTCTTACTCTCATTCTTATGAATAAATATTTTATAATGTTTATTTTTAAAAAACATTCGAAGTGATTTTCAGCTCATCTATTCAGCCATTTCTCACCATTTTATGGCTCTCTGATATTCAAGAACAAGCTTACTATCTTCGTTTCATATGAATTGTAAAGAAATTTTTTTAATTCTACTCCTATTTATCTACTATGTCAAACACTACCCATATCCAAGTCTTCTTATTAAATATGTGACAATTTAATGTTATATATTACTAATCAATCACATTAATTATAAGCTAACCTGGTTGATTCATCTGCTAATGTAGGCTGTATCATTTCCTGCCATTCTTCTGAATCCCATGTATGCAATCTAGAATGAGTCAAGTAATATTTTTGAGGAATTGGATGAGTTCCTATGACCACTTTTAATCCGAATTGTTGTTCAATATAATCTTTAAAATATTTTATTCTTGGACAAGGAGGATACCCGACTACTAACCCAGTAGCCAGATGAATAACCTCTGCTCCATTTTTTTTCATCTCTTCGGGTGAATACTCGACATTTCCTCCGGGACAACCATCACAGGTAGTGTAACCTACAAGCTCTACTTCTTGGCCTTGGTAAATAGAAAAAGCACCTTCTCTATTTCGCATAGCCCTTAAACACTTACCACCTGCACACAAATGATAACGATGACAAATGATAATACCTA
>CAYOLB010000400.1:0-5182 GCA_964404675.1 uncultured Atribacterota bacterium
ACCAGCCATTGGTACTGGATGAAGAAAAGAGCGGGAAGATAGATAAGATACTTGAAGAAGCAAGGCAGTATTATAAGAAAAGGGATATGTTGTAAATGAAATGGCAATATTCTATAATTTAATTAGAAAAATAATAAGGTATAGAGGGGAGGGGTATTAATAATTTAGAAAAATCATAATAGGGAGGAGGTATTCCTAAAATAAAATTATCTTTAGAAAAAAAACTATATAAATTTTTTTCTGAAAGGAGAAAAAATGAATAAGATAGTAAAAATTACCCTAATTCTGGGGTTAAGTTTGGTTCTAGTAGGAAGTTTTTCTCTGTTCGGGTGCCAGGCAGAAGTTGAAGAAGCCGGAGAAGCAGAGGAAGCAGTTGAAGAAGCTGAAGAAGTAGCTGAAGAAGCTGAAGAAGCAGAGGAAGCAGCCGAAGAAGAAGTAGTCGCAGAAGCAGGGAAACCTGCATCGGATATGTATTTCAGGCTGGTTACCCACGGTGGAGATGACCCATTCTGGGCCGTAGTCAACCAGGGCATGAGAGATGCTGCCAGCGAATTGGGATGTAAGGCTGAGATCGATTTATGTGGAGGAGACTTATCTGAACAGCAAAAGGCTTTTGAAGAAGCAGTAGCATCAAAACCGGACGGCATAGCGCTGGTAATAAATGATGATAAGGCCTGGGATAAAGCGGTAGAGGATGCACTTGCTGCAGGTATTCCTGTTATAGGAATTAATAATGATGATACTGAAGGTTCAACAGGAAATGCGAGACTCTGCTATATTGGTCAGAGTGAAAGAAGGGCAGGATATGTTGTAGGTAATAGATTATTCCAGGAAGGCGAAGAAGCAGGAGTCGATTTTGCAACAGCTCATGTCGGAATGGCAGCAGAAGTTCCGGGAGCAGCTTATGCTACAGTAAGGGCGCAGGGTGTTAATGATGCAATGGCTGAATATGGCATAACTTCATTCGAGATGATTGATGGAGGAGGACTGGAAGCTACTACCGTCGAAGAGCGAGAGACAGCTTATCTGCTTGCTCATCCTGAAACTACATTCTTTCTTGGAGCAGGTGGTATCTGTACGGATAGGATAACCAGTTCTTTAAAGGCAGCTGGAAAAGAACCGGGAGAAGTTATTGCAGGAGGATTTGATGTCGCACCTGGAACAGTAGAGGGACTGAAGGAAGGTTATATGACTGCAACCATTGACCAGCAGCAGTACCTGCAGGGATATTTTGCAGTTTATACCCTTTATCTGTATAATAAATTTGCACTCACACCTAATATTGACACAGGTGGTTATCTGGTAGATAATCCAGAAACATTAGGAGTCATAGAAGAACTTTCAGGAACTTACAGGTAAAAATTTACTGTAATTGATGATTTGCTTAATTTGTTAAATAGTAAAGTTGATTCTTGGGAGTATATTAAAAGTATACTCCCAAGAATTTTTTGAATAAATGTTAAAATAAGGATATAGACAATGAAGAAATCAGGCCCGGGTTTTAGTTCAAATTATAGTATACATACACCGATTGCATTTATAGTTATAGTTTTATTTTTTATTATTTTTACACCAGGCCACATTTTCATGGATCTCAGAAATTTAGCTTCCATGGGTAAGTTGATACCGGATTTAGGTATAATAGCCCTGGGAGTGGGGATGCTAATGATTGCCGGTGAATTTGACCTCTCAATTGCTTCAGTTATACCGTTGTGCTCTTTTGTTTTTGTTACACTTTTAATGAAAGGGATCAATCCAGTTTTAGCTTTAATTATTATACTGCTGGTAGGAGCAGCACTGGGGCTGGTAAATGGTACGATTGTGGTCAAAACGGGTTTGCCCTCTTTTATTATTACTTTAAGCACCCTGATGTTTTGGAGAGGTGTTGTCTATTTACTATCCAGGATGACCCCGATTAGTATAAGCAAATATATTGACCCCCATCCTTTTTTTGAGAAGGTTCTAACTGGCACCATTGGCCCTGTTCCTTTACAGATAATATGGTTTACGGTGATTGCAATTATTCTTGGACTCATACTTCATTTTAATAAATTTGGTAACTGGATATTTGCAACAGGCAGCAGTTTAGAAACTGCAAGAGCCATGGGGATACAGACTAATATAGTTAAGACTGCGTGTTATATAATAATAGGAATTTTATGCGCTTTCGTAGCCGCAATACAGGCCGTGAGATTAGGTTCCTTTAATGCTACCCAGGGTATCGATTTTGAACTGAAGGCCATTACTGCAGCAGTCGTGGGAGGTACTTCACTGAGGGGCGGAATAGGGAACATGTTAAATATTTTTTTAGGGGTATTGATTGTAAAGATCCTCGAAAATGGCCTTATTTTAATGAGGGTCCCTGTTTATGGCGTGCAGGCCTTCATCGGTTTAGCAATAATAGTTTTTGTAGTAGTAAACGGTTATGTTCAGAGGCGAACAGCTTAGAAAAGTTTAAGTAAGATATAACATGATATTTTGAATATATATTTTTAATAAGAAGTGTGAGGTGTGAAAGATGTCATCGGGTAAATCAAATTCTAATTCTAAAGAATTACTAAGAATGGTCGGTATTAATAAATATTTTGGAAAAGTACATGTACTGAAAGATGTTGATTTTAGCGTTAGTGAAGGAGAAAATGTCGGTCTGGTTGGTGATAATGGAGCAGGAAAATCCACATTGATTAAAATCATATCAGGATATCATAGAGCGGAAAAGGGACAGATATATTTTGAAGGGAAAAAAGTCAGGATTGCTTCACCAAGAGATGCAAGGGATTTAGGAATAGAAACTGTTTATCAGGAACAGGCACTGGCCCCGGATTTAAGTATATCGAGGAATATCTTTATGGGCAGGGAGCCTTCAGTAGCACTTGGGTTTCTTAAAAAAGGGGTCATGGATAAAGAGAGCATGAACGCATTAGAAGGAATGGGACTGCACATAAGTTCGCCGAATTTAAATATATCAGTTCTATCCGGCGGGCAGAGGCAGGGAGTAGCCATAGCGCGTGCACTTTATTTTAAAGCAAAGCTTGTTATACTTGATGAACCCACCATAGCTTTATCTGTTAAAGAAGTCAAAGAAGTATTTGAGTTTGTAACCAATTTAAAAAATAAAGGGATATCTGTTATTTTTATAACACATAATATTAATCAAATATTTACCATTTCCGATAGGATCGTAGTATTATCCCATGGGGAAAAGTTAGCAGATATAAAAAAAGAAGATACTAATGTTGATGACCTGTCCGAGGTTATAGTAAGAGGAACGCTGGGGGAGGGAAAATAATTGAATAAATTAGAAGAAAAAAACGGTAGATTTGCAGATTTTTTTTTCAATGTTAGTTCATTGGGTACAATTGGAATATTTTTAATCCTGGTAATTTTTCTTTCGCTTTTTACACCCGACCGTAATTTTATCTCGCCCGGTAACATCAGAAACCTATTATTTTTTGGGCCCGAATTTATGGTTATAGTACTTGGTGCCGGGATGTTGATGATTGCTGGTGAATTTGACCTTTCTGTCGGCTCGGTACTGGCGTTCTGTTCTTTTGTTTTTTTAAAACTTTTTTCGATTGGCTTAAATCCTTTCCTGGTGGTTATAATTACCCTGATCTGCGGCGGTATTATAGGGATGATAAATGGTTTAATTACTACAAAAGGGAAAATCCTGTCATTTATTGCTACATTGGGTACGATGATGTTTTGGCGTGGTATAACTTTAATAGTCTGCGCCAAAGAACCAATAATATCAATAGATAGTTCAGTAACTAAATTTTTTACTCCTATTTTTATTGGAGAAATAAGAGATTTTTTTCCGGTACAGACAATCTGGCTGTTGTTGTTTGCTATAATTCTTGGTTCAATACTTCACAGGCACAGGTTTGGTAACTGGGTTTTTTCCACAGGGGATAATGAAAAGGCAGCAAGGTCAATGGCTATAAACACCGACAGGGTTAAGATAATATGTTTTATGATAGTAGGAGCTTTAGTTGCATTTGCAGCAATTATCCTATCACTGCGCGTATCCTCATTTTCTTCCAGAGTGGGTACCGGATGGGAACTCAGGGTTGTTGCAGCTGCTGTTGTTGGCGGGACTTCACTTCGTGGAGGAAGAGGAAATATGCTGGGTATTTTAATTGGTGCATTCATAATTGTAATTATTGAAAATGCACTATCCATAGCCAGGCTTTCATATGAATGGACCTATATATTCTTCGCGATTGTAATGTTACTGGCTGTTTCTATTGACTTACTAATAGAAAGAAGCAGGAAAAGAGTTATTTAAATAGTATTAAATGGTAATTAATAAATTAACAGGTAATTGATAATTGCACTATAACAATCTGGAGATCCTGCAGCGGCTTTAGTGTTAACAATTAGAATTAATTTAAATCAAATGTTGTTTTTAAAAAAAGCTATTGTTGTAAAATGAAAAAACAATTTTATAAATAAAATGAAAAAGAAGTGATTAAAATGAATAAGACAAAAAAAATTTACACTGTTTTTCTCTCAACTATCGATCCTGTAGGGTTTGATGCTTATCGTAATTATCACCATAATATAAAAGTGATGGAGAACAGGGATATACTCGAAAAGATTAAAAATGAGTCTAAGGATGTAGAATTTGTTGGTGGTACCGGGTATACAAAAGTTAAATTTATTGTTAAGGATGTACATTTATCTAAAAAAGCTGAAATTACTGGGGATATTGTTTCTGATATAAAAAAGCAAAAAGAAGATCTGGATGGTTTGCTTATATTTGCCGAATCGTATACAGACATGGCATCAGATGAACTGATATCAATTGGGCTGCCCACAATTGTTGTGAAGCGCCCGCTTAAAGCATGCTCTACGCTTCCATTTCATCCATATGATAATAGTAGAGTTTTAACATCTCATCTGCCATTTTATTGTGATAAGGACCCGGAAATTTATTCCCGCAGGATAAAAGATATAGCAAAAAAAGTCAGGCTCATATGTGCTATTTCGAAGATGAGGTATTTAAGGATGCTGGTTGTAACGGATATGCCGCCGCTGGGTTATTTTGAACCAATACCAATTCAAATTGATACAACCAGAAAAGAATATGATAAAGCCTATATGGATAATCTAAGAGAAACTTTTGGTACGGAGCTTATAGCGGTTCCGCAAAAAGAGTTATTTGAAAAGATAAAAAAAG
>CAYOLB010000401.1:0-11350 GCA_964404675.1 uncultured Atribacterota bacterium
AATGAAAAAAAGTATTTATGATTTCAAAGTTATAATAGAACCGGACGAGTCAGGCGGGTTTGTTATTAGTTGTCCTTCACTTCAG
Source organism: uncultured Atribacterota bacterium (assembly GCA_964404675.1). Classification (GTDB taxonomy): domain Bacteria; phylum Atribacterota; class Phoenicimicrobiia; order Phoenicimicrobiales; family Stramentimicrobiaceae; genus CAZWUL01. Next base: position 86 of record CAYOLB010000401.1, read on the forward strand.
GGTTGTTATTCACAAGGTGATACAATTGATGAGGCTTTAAAAAATATTAAAGAAGCAATTATTCTTTGTTTAGAGGATTTAGAATCGACAGGAGAGGAACTTCCTGATCCTTCAAGATTATTAATCGGTAGTGTTCTTGTTTCTAAATAAAAATGAAGTTACCCATAATTTCAGGAAAAGACACAATAAAAATCTTTGAAAAAATCGGTTATAAAGTTGCAAGACAAAAGGGAAGCCATATTAGACTTCGTGATAATATTAATTTGAACCATAAACCTATAACAATACCAGATCATAAAGTTTTAAAACCTGGTTTATTAAGAAAATTAATTAAAGATGCTAATTTAACAGTTGAAGAATTTTCATCATTAGTCAAAGACTAATAAAAAGATCTGGCTGCCCCGGGTTGCGAAATTTCGAACCATTTTTTAAAGGAACTAATTAGTTTCAAAACTATTTTTTATAAATAAAAAACAAACAATATTTACAATTGATATAAAATAGGTATAATATCTATACCATGGAATTTGAGTTTGATAAAAATAAAAGTAATTCTAATAAACAAAAGCATGGTATTGACTTTAATGAAGCTAAAGATTTATGGGAAGATACGGATTATGTCGAGATTCCTGTTAAAACAAGCGATGAACCAAGATTTCTTATAATAGGCAAGATTTCTGGGAAATACTGGACAGGAGTTATAACTTACCGGAGTGAAAACGTAAGGATTATTTCAGTACGTAGAGCTAGAAAGGAGGAAATCGATATTTATGAAAGCTAGTGAATTTGATAAAAAATTTGATGAAGGCGTAAACATAAAAGATCATATTGACCTGTCTAGGTTAAGAAGACCGAAACAGGAACAAAAAAGGGTTAATGTAGATTTTCCTTTATGGATGATAAACTTGCTGGATAAAGAAGCAAAACGATTGGGAGTTCCAAGGCAATCAATTATTAAGGTCTGGGTCGCAGAGCGTCTTGAAAAAGTTTCATAAAGTATTGGCTGCCCCAGCTTGCGAAGTTTCGAACCAAATTATAATAGAATTAGTTAAATTTCATCGAAATTATTATTTTAAATTAAAACCCAAGTAGACCTCTATGTCGGTATTCTTCACAAGAATAGGATGAAATATCTTATACTATCCCAATTGCTATAAGTATCCAATCAGATCCTATTAAATAATTAATCAATAAATCTGGCATATATATCTCCACTAAAGGCAGTTTTAGAAGGAATTGATAAAAGAATTTCATTTATTTTGCTTCCACTAACCCATTCATCCATAGCAAAAGTCATAGTCTCTCCAAATGAGTAGTTAAATTGAACATCGCCAATGGATGAGAGGTGCTCTACTGACTTTATGGCCTGGCTAACAAAATTTTGTGTAGGTGTAAATTCAAAAGAAATCATCTTAATTGATTGAGAAAGACCTTTAATAACCTCGTGTTCAAAACCCTCAACATCTATTTTACACATTGCTGGGCTACCATATTTTTCAATTAATTTATCTAAAGTAGTAACAGGAACTGTAACATTCTTATTCCACTGAAAGGCTGAAGTAGATGTAAAAAACATATCACTATTTCTTACACAATTTATCCATTCTTTAGACATAGATGAAACAGTATGTGAGTTACTGAGCATTAAGTTTCCTTCACCTTCTTTTGATCCAAGTGCCCCACGAATTAAAATTACCTTGCTATTATTTTTATATTTTCTCTGCAATTTTTTCATGCAGCTATCCTGGGGTTCAACAGCTATCACTGTAGCACCTAACTCAAGGAAAACTCTGGTTCTATTGCCTAAATTTGCGCCAATATCAAAACACAGGTCACCTTCACTTACAAATTTAGAATAATGCCTCATTAGCTTTCTTCTGCTTAAAATATTTGATATAGACAAAACCGTAGTATAGACAATATTATATAACCCGAGAAATCTTAACGATTTAACGAAAATATTTAGTGCTTTTATAGGTATTAAACCCGATTTAACACAACTTACCTTACTGTCATTTCTTATTTTAATTTTTCTTACATAATTCATAAATTTCAATCTAAATAATTATTTTCTAGGTTTTACCCCTACAATTAGACTCGGCATTAACTAAATGATAGGATGGCTTATAAGGCTAGAAAGTCAATATATAGAAAGATAAGTTATTTCTTTAATTCCGTGCTCACTGAATCTCATAATTAATGATTTTACCTCATCAATATCTTGTTATAGATTTAGTAAATTATATCCAATTCTAAGTCCTTATTCTATATTTATAGGATCATAATAAACAATTCTATTTTTAAGAGATATCGATACCCTTTACTTAATCACAGCCAGGTAAGAGAATTAAGAATATCTGCAAGTTTGATTTCTGCATACGCGATGTAAGTGTCAGCTGCTCCATAATATACCTTTACCCTACTTTCTTCATATAATACACCGCAGGTAAAAATCACACTACCGAAAAAACCGTTTATTTCGTAATCTGCCTGTGGTTCCATTATAGGTTTTTCACTTCTTGCTATAATCTTAGAGGGTTCGTAACTATCTAACAAAACTGCCCCTAGACAGTATCTGTTATTTTTTGATGCTCCGTGATAGATCTCTAGCCAGCCTTCCTCTATCTTGAACGGAACGGCACCTCCCCCTATTCTTCGGCCGTCCCAGTATCCTTCCCTGGGTCCCATTAACCAATTATGGTTGCCCCAGCAGATAAGATCTGGTGATCTTGATATCCATATACCCCTTAATCCGAACTCAGAAGCTGAAGGTCTGTTTAAGGCATAATATCTGCCCCTTATTTTTGAGGGAAAAATTACGACGTCCTTGTTATCCGGTAAAAAGATTACACCATGTCTGATAAATCTTATAAAATCATAAGTGGAGGCCAAGCAGGTGGTAATTCCTGTTATATCAGATATTGCGATATACGTTATGTAGTATTTACTACCGATCCTGGTTATTCTTGGATCTTCTATACCAAATCTCTCATACATGTTTTCAGGAAGCATTGCTGGCTTTCTATCTATCTCAAAATCAATACCATTTTTACTTCTGGCGATTCTCAAATGAGAAATAGATGTAAGGTAATTCCCCTCAGGTGTATTTATAATCCTTGGATCCAAGGTATTAATCAAAGGATTGGCTTTATTAAATTCTTTTACAGCAAACTTTCCTATACTGTCATCAAACCAGGACACAAGAAGCTTTTTAGGGTTATTGTCTACTGGTGCTTCAGCAACTCTCACCATAAGTATAACTTCATCTTTAAACCTCGTGACCCCACAGTTAAATACACCTACTACTTTGAAGCTGGGGTTTGATGGTTCTACATCCCCAGGTCCTATTATCGGATTTTTTCCAGATCTGATTATATCCATATCTACTAATTTATTATAAAAGTCAAAATTATCAAGTAATAGTATTATAACTATATGCAGAGTTAAGACTTATTGCAAATAAAGAGAGCTGGGGTCAAATTTGTGTTACAATTAGAGTGTAGAATAAACATTATTAAATCTATTTGATTGCCACTTATTAACTTTAAAATAGAGGTGTATTTTAGAAAAGCTAAAAAAAGTCTTAAGGGAAAAAAGTAAAAGCATAAATTGTATATATATATCATCATATATACCTAGAAAATGTGGAATTGCAACATATACCAGGGATTTAACCAAAGCTATAAATCTTATTAATCCATACTCTAAAGCAGAGATCTTTGCACTGGAAAAACCGGAAGATAAAATCGATTATTCCAGCGAGGTTAAATTTAAAATCAACCAGTATATAATCGACTCATATGTTAAAGCTGCTGGGCACATCAACAGATCAAGTGCAGATGTAGTTATCCTGGAACATGAATTTGGTCTTTATGGTGGTCAGTTCGGGGAATATATTATCAGGCTCCTAGAGCTACTAAAAAAGCCCCTTATAGTCACTGCCCATACAATACCAGATGACTCCAGTAAGGGATATGGTCTTTTGCTTAAAGATGTAATAAAGTTTGCTGAAAAAGTTATAGTCATGATGCCTCAAAGTTTGGGAAAACTTGTCAAGGAATACCACTATCCCCGAGAGAAAATAGAGATTATCCCTCATGGTGTTCCAGACATACCCCTGGAGCCTAATGATAGATATAAAAAGAAAAAAAGATTAGAAGACAGGTTGATCATTGGTAATATAAATCTCTTATCAGAGATCAAAGGAATTGAATATACGCTAGAAGCCCTTAGAGCTATAAAGAGAAAATTTCCCAATGTACTGTATTTGATAATAGGCCAGACACATCCTGTAGTACTGCAAACAGCTGGAGAAAGATATAGAAATTTCTTAAAGGAAAAAATAAAATTTTTAAACTTGCATGAAAATGTGAAATTTATAAATAAATATTTATCTTTAAACGAACTTGTTAATTGGTTAAATGCTATAGACATTTATATAACTCCATATTTAGACCCGCAGCAGTCAGCTTCAGGTGCCTTGGCCTATGCGGTTGGAGCAGGTAAGGTATGCATTTCGACACCTTATCTTTATGCAAAAGAGGTTCTAGCAAATGGTAGAGGGATAATTGTACCTTTTAGAGATTCTCAAGCTATCGCCAGTGCTGTTATAGATATATTTAAAAATCCACAAAAAAAATCTATCATAGAAAAGAAAACATATAAGTTTGGGAGACTTATGACCTGGTATAATATAGCGCTTCAGCATCTTACATTATTTGATGGGGTCATAGCAAAATACAATAGTTAAAAATCCAATTAGTACAAATCAGTAGAAATTAATATAAAAAATATAAAGAAATTATTTTTAAATTATATAGAAAGTGCTCATGGACCCTCTTAAAAAATTAAGGTCAATGACTTCCGATATCGGTGTCTATCAGCATGGAAAGTTTAATAAGCCCGATCCTGAATTTGGATATGCTCTGGAAGATCAGGCACGGGCACTTTTAGTTGCCAAAGAATTTAAGGATGAAAAACTGCAAAAGATTTATTTGAATTTTATACGGAATGCGCAAAGACAGGATGGTTTACTTTATCATTTTTATTTTTATAATAATAGCAAAAAATTCACTGACGGTGAGGGCTTATTTAAAAATGAAGAATATAATTCGAAATCAAATGTAAAAGAAGCTTATGGCTTGACCTTATGGTCTCTTTTAGCAACGGGTACCAATAGAGATGATGCTATAAAAAAAATTATAAAAAATTTAATTAAGGATTCTTACAGCTGGACTTCACCAAGAGCAATATCGTCAGCTTTGCTTGGTTTGATAAATCTTGATCATGAGCTTAACCTGGAAAATAGCCTAAAAGAAAGGTTACATAGCCATTATTTTGATACTCGCTCAGATGAGTGGGAGTGGTTTGAAGATTACCTTGTATATGCAAATGCTGTTATCCCCTGGGCACTATGGGAGATTTATTTAAAAAGAAACTGTAAAAAAAGTTTTGAAATTGCTAAAAAGACAACGGAATTTTTAATAACAAGCTGCCAGGAAAATAATATTCCATCACCCATTGGTTGCAATGGCTGGTATCTTAAGGGTAAAAATAAAGCACTATTTGATCAACAGCCAATAGATGCTGGATATATGGTTTGCTGTCTGGAAAAAGCATATTACGCATCAGGAGAACATCACTATCTTGATTGGGCTAAAAAATGGTATGATTGGTTCTGGGGATATAATATAAAAAATACTTCCCTTATAGATGAAAACTTTGCATGCTATGATGGATTAAATCCGGAAGGTGTCAATTTAAACCAGGGAGCTGAATCAAACATATGCTTTTTAATGGCATATCTAGCTGCCAGAAGATTGGGAATTACTAAATGATTTAGAAGTCGGGAGGTAAATCTATTTCTTCTCCTCTTAATTTTTGAAGCCTTGCCAGTATATATGCTTTTTTATACTTTTTTGCAATAATATTCCAGGAAACAACTTCATTTAAATATCTTTTCAGATTATCTGACAATGTATTTCGCAAATCCTCGTCACAAGCTAGCTTTATTACTTTTTTCTTTAGCATTTCTTTATCTGTAAACAGTAATCCACCCTCACTTTCAAGAGTTTGTGCGGTTAATCCTTCTAGTGGAGCAGTTGTGACATAAGGTTTTTTTAAAGAAATAATTCTTGCCAGAGTTCCTGATTGGGTTTCGTCAACTGTGGGAAGCACCACAAAATTACAGACTGCCATCACTTTATAATAAATATCACCCCTGGGAATGAATTCATAATAGTGTGCAACTCCTTTATTCTCTAAAATCTCCAAGCTCTTTTTATAATTATTATAATCCTCTAAATGAGCTGAATCTCTCATTGTACCTGCAGCAAGCAAATCCCAGTCCTCACCAGTTTTTACTTTTATTTCCTCAGCTATTTCTTCCCATATGGAAGTTAAAATATCCCATCTTTTATTTGACTGTATCCAGCCTACCAGACCAACCAAATTATTGCTTAAGTGCTTAATCTTGTTTAGACCCAATTCTTCTTTTAGCTTTGGAATCTCCCTTTCACTCCAATTTTTATCAACTCTTGCTCCATGTGGTACAATCATAATATTTTTGGGCATTTTCCATTTCATTTGCGTAAAGGTCCAGTTTAACCTCCACTTTTGATACTGACTCTTAAATAAAACTACATCAGAATCTGCACACATCTGATAAATAAAATTTTCTTCAAATTCCTTTAGCCTTCCATGAACAGTATGGGGTTCAACCACGATGGGGAATTCATTGATAGAACCTAGAAATTCTATAAAACCCTGGTTTCTGTCCCCAATACCTCTATTGTCTATATGTTCATATAAACCATATTCATGTTGTATGTGGATTACGTATGGTTCTAATTTTTTAATTTTTTCTGCCACTGGCCTCCACCAAAAACGATTGGAAGTATTAATTATTGGATAAACTCCCTTTCCGGTTCCATCGGTATGACTTATAACCAGGACTTCTCTTTCTGGATTTGCTTTTTGAATAAATTCCCTGGCTTCTTCACAGAATGTGGCTATGCCGCATAATCTGGGATAATAACTAGAGACGAGTACAATTGGATTTTTCTTAGACATAAAAATTAATTATTTTTTTATTCTTTAAGCAATTCTTCCATATTTATAGATTTTAAACCTGTCAGCATATATGTTGAACAATAATAAACATAGAGCTCACCTTTGTCAATTAATAAACCCATTGGAGATAAGACATCAATTGATATGGGTTCTTCTCTAAGCTTTTTTTGGAGAAAATAATGGTCTCTTTAATCTAGTTGTGTGCTATGAAGAAAGTATGTAAAATGATTAATTTTTCTATTATAAGCGAGGATTTGAAAGACATAAATCAACAAGATCTGCGATTAGTGCTGTTCCAACACATATGACTGAGTCTGCCCCACCCCAATAAACCTTTATAGTTCCATCATCTTCTGCTACTGCCCCGCAGCAAAAAACAACGTTATGAACATAGCCGATGATTTCCCAGGGGTCCTCCGGCTGAAGTATCCAATCATCGGCTACACCTATTATTTTAGAAGGATCCATAAGGTCATGCAGCGCTACACCTAACCGATATATGGCTCCATCCATAGTTTTAAAAACTCCATGATAGATGTTTAGCCAGCCCTTATCCGTTTTTATTGGTGTAGCTCCAGGTCCCACTTTCATTTCATCCCAGTGGTAAACTAGAGGTTTGATTAAAATTTTGGAATCTCCCCAATGGATTAGATCCGGAGAGTAGGATATCCAGATAGACCAGGGGGATATTCCAGAGTGGGGGCGGTCCAGTCGAACATAAAGGTTGTTTATCTTTTCAGGGAAAAGGACAATATTGCGACAGTCTGCCTGCGTAATCAAAGAAATACGTTCAAAGCTCACAAAGTCATTTGTTTTTGCCAGTGCCACACGCACTCCATGTCTGGAGTAAGCACTGTAGGTAATAAGATATTTACCATCCATAACGCAGATTCGGGGGTCTTCCACTCCATATTCCTCATAGGAAGCAAATGGCTCCACATTCGTTGGAGTTATAAATGGTTCTGGCCTGACTTTGAAACCTAGTCCATCATCGCTTTCTGCAAGACCGATTATTGAACGGCCATTACGGCAGTGGGATCTAAATAACATAATATATTTACCATTATGCTTTACTACACTAGCATTGTGCACTGTCTCCACTGGATAAGGAACATCGTGCTTGGTCAGGATGGGATTCTTCTCGTAACGTTTTATAATAGGTTTATTAATTACTTTCATAATAGTCCTCCGAACTTTTGATAATTAGTCTTTTTTCAGGCTGATAATTTTTTCATAAACTTCTATGTAATCCTGCACCATGCGGTCTACACTGAATCTCTCCTCAATTAATTTGCGGCAGTGGTACCTGTCCAGTTGCTTGACTTTTATAACTGCTTTGACCATCTCATCTAAATTATTAACAAGAAAACCAGTTATTCCATTAGCAATGATTTCTGGCATGCTGCCCCGGTTAAAAGCAATTACAGGCGTTCCACAAGCCATTGCTTCCACTACAGAAAGACCAAAGGGCTCGTCGAAGTTTATGGGATGTAAGAGAGTAAATGCTCCACCTAGTAGTTCATTACGTTTTTTAGGGCCAACGCTACCTATATATATGATACGTTCGTCATCCAAATTGGGCTTAATATGTGAATTAAAGTAGTCCTGATCCTGTATGATACCTGCTATAATTAACTTCATCCCAGTTTGTCTTGCAACTTCGATGCATTCTCTTGTACCTTTATCAGGGTGTATACGACCAAAAAAAATTAAATATTTTCCGCGGTCGGGCCGAAAAGTGAATCGATTCAGGTCGATGCCGTGATGAATGGTAGCAATATACTCAAGCTCCGTGCATTTATCTGCATCACTAATGGCAATATAAAAAGTCTTCTTATTGTATTTTTTATAAACCGGAAGGATTTTAGGAGATGAAAACCCGTGGATTGTAGTTACTACCGGTGTCTTTGTCATACAGGTATAGGTTAATGGAAGATAATCAAAATGATTGTGAATAAGGTCAAACTGCTCTCCCCGCTCAAAAACCTCGGATATATGCAGGCATTCCCACACTTTGGGAAGAATCTCCTTATCTTCCTCATATCCCCTGGGACATACACCTACCAAATTTCCTCTGGTTTTTGAATCTGCAGTTGCGAACAAGGTCACATCAATACCCCGACCCACCAGACCTTCAGTTAGCAGAGAGACAATATTTTCCCAGGGACCATATTTTCTGGGCGGGGTGCGCCAGGCTATAGGTGAAAGCATGGCAATCTTCATGATTTAGCTCCATATTTTCTCCCACAATATTTATCTTTACTGGCCAGAAGAGTTGAATAGGATTCAATCTGACAGTCGGCTACACAATCCCAGTTGTGTGCCGCTGTTAGATGTGAAATCCCCCTTAGGTCCTTCACTCTTATCAGCAACAAGGAATCATCGCCAAAATGGTTAGATCTGGCATTAAAGACAGAATTGGATTGGTTTGAAATATCTCTTGCATGAATTATGGGATTTGCCCCATATCGGACAAAAAGTTCATTAAATTGTGTACTGCTTATTTTCACTATATCCTTTCCCGGTATTATAATTATATATCAATAACCTCGGTCTTGTACGTTAAGGTACGCTATAATTCACCATTTAATACGAAACAACTACGACAATAGTGTTATCGATAATAGCTATTACCTCACCCTTTCTTCAATGTTTCCTTTGGTATATTTTATCTAAAATAAAAGCTAAAGTGGTTTTTATTAATATAAAGTACATTTTTTTAAATAAGCCAGAATAACATTTAAATCAGCGGTGGCTAGAGCTACCACTGAATCGGCAGCGCCATAATAAACTAAAAGTTCATTTGTTTTGTCATCAATAACCGCACCACAGGGGAAAATAACATCGTCCGCTTCACCCACTCTTTCGTAACTCTCTTTTGGTTCCAAAACCCAATCACTGCTACGACCAATTATTTGAAGGGTTTCTAGATCCAATAAAGCAAGCCCCACTCTATAAATAGTACCGGATGCTGTATCTCTTGCCCCATGGTAAATAATTAACCAACCGTCTGGTGTCTTAATAGGCGGAGGACCTAATCCTACTCTATTAGAATCCCAGGCTCTATGTCTTGTAGGAATCAATATCCTATCTTTTCCCCAGAAATCTAAATCTTTGGAGAAAGAAACCCAAATATCGGCTCTTCCTTCAACAAAGGGTCTGTTTATAAGTGCATAGCAACCATTGAAAGTTTTAGGAAACAAAGAAGCATCTTTATTGAAAGGCATTAATTTCCGTCCCAAGCGTTGGAAATTTAAAAAATCTTTAGTTGCTATAAGAGAAATACCAGGGGGTTCTCCAGCCACTTTATCAAAGAAAGAAACACAGGTAATTATATATTCTTGCCGGTCCTCCAGCCAAACAATTCTGGGGTCTTCCAATCCAAATACGGCTTCGTCGAATTCTGGCTCTGCGGTCAATGTTGGACCAGGATTTATCCGCCAATTTGTTTTTCCATCTTTACTTTTAGCAATAGTTAAATGAGAATATCCTTGTCTATCTTCGGCTCGAACCAAAAGCAATATCTCATCATTAAATTTTATTGCCCCAGGATTAAAAACGGCTCCTACTTTATAGGGCCAGTTTTCTGGAGTTAAAATCGGATTTCCTTCATAACGTTTAAAATATTCCTTTAAATTTTTCTTATTCATTTTCTGTGCTCTTTTTTCTTCTTTAACCTTTGGTAACAGTATACTTTAAAAAGCCCCTTAATTCCTTTACTTCTCCCCTGAGTTCTTTTAAATCGGAAATAGAATTGATTATTAATTCTTATTTTATATCATTATATTTGCTGTTAAAAGACCCCACTATTGCGGGGTCTTTATTTGATATTATCTATTGGATTATATAGGATTAGATTATTTTAATATCTTCTATCAGCTCTTTCTCTTTGCGGACGAGCTTCGTTAACTCTTAAAGTTCTTCCTCTAAATTCTGAACCATCCAGGGCTTCTTGTGCTTTTTCAGCTTCTGCTGAATTTGACATCTCAACAAATCCAAAACCTTTATCTCCGATTACTTTTGCTGATTGAACCTTGCCGTGTGGAGAGAACAGTTCTTCCAGTTGAGAATCATCTGTATTATAGCTGAAATTTCCTACATATAGTTTGTTACCTTGCATACTTACCTCCTTCCAAATATTACTATTTCTCTAGCTTTACAATATTTCTTTTAGAGAGGTAGTTGCATTTAGCA
>CAYOLB010000402.1:0-3742 GCA_964404675.1 uncultured Atribacterota bacterium
TCGGATATTAACCTTCTGAATGAAAGTAATCAGTCTAAAGAGGAAAAACAGCCTCTTGATTTGACACAATCCGATTTTTTAGATGAGCAGGTTATTCCACCCAGGATTGTTACTTTTTCTCCCCCGGATTATCCTGAACATTTACGAAAGAGAGAAATTGAAGGACATGTTCTGTTAAAGGTATTGATTGACAAGGAGGGAAAAGCCATTCAAGCAGAGATTGGAAAAAGCTCCGGATACCGGGCATTTGATCAAGCAGCCATAGAATCTGTTTACCAGTGGCAGTTTACTCCTGCTCAATTCGGAAAACGTATAAGAGAAAGCTGGGTATCCATACCCATGGTATTTCATTTGGAATAAAATCAGAAAGAGGTATCATCATGAATGAACTTATAAAACAGGGCGGTATTATTATTTATCCATTGTTAGCTGCTTCGATAGTTGCTCTGGCTATTATTCTGGAGCGATTTATTTATTATGGAAACATCAAGCGGGAAATTCCAGAAAAAGTCATGCTGCAGTTAAAAGATTGCCTAAAAAATGGAGAACAGTCAAAAGCCTTAAGATTGTTCAGTCATTCCAGGAATCCTGTACATCTTATTTTATCAAGTGGAATTCTTGCCTGGGAAAGGGGTTACGAAGAAATGGAAAGAGAGATGGAGGAGGTCAAAATGATGGTGTTTCCCAGGATGGAAAGGCGTTTGTCCATGCTCCACTTTATTGGTATCATGAGCCCGTCGCTGGGGTTATTGGGAACTGTAACTGGAATGATTAAGACATTTCATTTTTTATCATTAAACCTAGAATCCCAACAACTAGCCGGGGGAATTTCCGAGGCTTTAATCACTACTGCTTTTGGGTTAAGTATTTCTATTCCCGCTCTGGCGGCTTACTATTATTTTATCAATAAGTTAGAGCATGTAGTAACTCACAGTGAAAAAAGAGAATTAGAATTAATCCACTATGCTCAGAAATCAGGTGATATTCATGCGCAAATACAGGATTAAAAAAGCTGGTCTGGAAATGAATCTGGCACCACTGATTGATGTGGTCTTTCTATTATTGATATTTTTTATGGTTGCTTCGACCTTAAATACCAATAAAGTTCGAGCAACAATACAATTACCAAAGGTTAATATGCAGACAGAATCAGACAATAATTTCTTGACATTATACCTGGACAAGACAGGTATAATCAGTACTGAAAATGAGTCAATCGATTGGGATAATCTGCAGGATTATTTAAGAAATCAGCCACAAGAAAAGCTGGAAGGCATCGAAGTTTATGCAGATCATGAAGTTGATTTTGAATATATTGCCAGGGTAATGGCTGTTGCTAATAGAATTAATATAGAACAAATTATTTTTCTTTTAGAATCCTTCGGAAGATGATTAAAAAAATAACCCTCTTCAAAAGTATTTGCCAGAATTCATAAGAAAAATCAAGAACGCCCGCTTTCCTGTATAAACAGATTCAAATTTAAAGAGGCCAAGTATGGGAAGAGATGAATAATGTTGTACAGAGAGTGTATTTGTTAATTATATTCTCATCAACTGCCGCTGGATATATAATATCTATTAATTATCCTAAATAGAAATAATTATTTTCTGTCAGTTAATTATTTGTTTTTTTAACTATAATAGGCATTCCAATTAAGGTATTAATTATGTTAAAATTAATATTGGTTTTGACTTCATAAAGCAGTAAGTATTCCTTTGAAAATATTTAAGTTATAGTATAGAATATCTACTTTCAGTAATTTGCTAAGTCTTTAACTGTTTGCAATTTAGAAATTTGATAAAAAAATAGGGGTTAGGTGGAATGTCTAATATAAATACAAAAAGTTTTTTAAAAATTGTTTTTATTATTTTTTTATTATCTATCTATTTTATTATTAATACTGTTACCCTTGATTGCCAGGAAAATCAGCAAGATATACAGGAACAGCCAATTTATATTGCCATATTTTCTGAACCAGGTTGTCATGATTGCGAAAGAGCCAAAAAAATATTAGAAGAGATTGTTTTTCAGTACCCGCAAATTGAAATTAGGGATTTTGATATTTCAACTCCGGAAGGAGTTGCCCTTGCAGAACAGTTAGGAGAATTTCACCAGGTTTCAGAATATGATAGGCTTTTAGTGCCGCTGATATATATTGGTGATGAATATTTTTTGAGAGAACAAATAAACTATGAAAATATAATTAATTACATCAAAGAAATAGAAGGGGAAGAACTTCTTCCACCGTGGGAAAGAGTGGAAGAAGACCAGTCCTCAGTACAAGATCGATTGATTAATCGTTTTCGATCATTTGGTATCGGAGCTATTGCCGTTAGCGGACTGATTGATGGCATTAATCCATGCGCTTTTGCTACTATTATTTTCTTCATTTCTTATCTGACATTGGTTAATCGTAAAGGAAAAGAATTATTATTGGTTGGGGGAATGTTTACCCTGGCAGTTTTTCTGACTTATTTTCTCATTGGTACCGGGGCTCTTAAAATTGTTACCTCTTTGTCTATCCTGCCAATAGTGAGAAAGATATTTGTTTTTGCTATGGCAACGGTTAGTGCTGTTTTAGCTTTCATAAGTTTATCTGATTACCTAAAATTTAAAAAAACTGGTCAACCCTGTGAAGCTACTTTGCAGCTACCGGAAAGAATGAAGAAAATGATTCACTCTACTATCAGAAAAAATGTCAAAACTCGTAATTTCATTATCATGGCTGCAGCTACTGGTTTTTTAGTCTCAGTTTTAGAATTAGCCTGTACAGGGCAGATCTATTTGCCAACACTTATTTTTATTAGTAATGTTCCAGAATTAAGAACAAATGCACTCTTATACTTATTGGTATATAATTTAATGTTTGTTATACCCCTAATAATGGTCTTTTTATTTACCTATTGGGGTACAAGTTCTCAGCAGTGGACAGATTTTTCCAAAAAGAACTTTGGAAACATGAAACTTTTAATGAGTTTTATATTTTCTGGATTATCTATCCTATTAATAGTTACCGGATTAGTTTTTTAACCGAGACCTTATAGAAAAAAATAGTTAATAATATAAAATATTTAATTATATTTCAGTACAAACTCTAGATTAAATCCTAATCCCAAAGTGTCTGCTTATTTATTTGCTTGCTATCTATAAAGATGTTTATTATAATTTAGGTACATATGTATTCTACAATATAATAATGACATCATAGCAGATCGTATAGTCCCGCTTAGTTTGTGTACTTCAAAATACGAAAAAATTTTCAGGGAAACTTAATTAGAAAATGGAGGTTGTTTTGTCGAAAAGGATTTGTATTATTGTTGTTCTTTTTCTACTAGTTTCATTTCATGTTTTGTCCTTAAGCGCAAGCTCGTCTTCTGTTCATGTTATCCCTGTCAGGGGCCAGATTGAGCCTGGCTGGCTGCTTTTTTTGGAACGTTCTTTACAAGAAGCCGAAGAAGAGAGCGTAGATGCTATTATTCTAGAAATTAATACCCCTGGAGGTTTTGTTGATACAGCTCAAAAAGCAAAAATTCTAATGGGTAATTTTCCAGCACCAATTTATGGTTATATTAATACCAATGCCCTTTCTGCCGGAGCGTACCTGTCATTGCTTACAGACAGTTTTTATATGGCACCTGGTTCTACTATCGGAGCTGCCGAACCGGTCCTTCTGGGAGGAGGAGAAGTAAATGAAAAAATGCTTTCCTTCTGGGAGGCAGAAATGAGAAGCGCAGCTGAAAG
>CAYOLB010000403.1:0-4443 GCA_964404675.1 uncultured Atribacterota bacterium
TGTGTTCCTTTCAAAATATATATCTTTTAAAACAGCATATTTAATAATATCTTTTAGTATCAAAAAACCGGTCTCTCTCTGGTGAAATTCAGAAAATAGTCCAATAACAATTCCAAGAAGCAGAACTCCTGCAAAAAATATAGCCGGGCTAAAATATTTTATTACAGCAATTATTATTGCTGCTGCAATTGGAAGCATTAAAAAGAAATTTTTAATGGGCATTAGTCCAATCATGATGCGGCCGTCTACATGCCTTGGAAGTCTTCTTTTTTTATTGTCTGTCCCGTCCACTGACTTCTACCTTCTTACTAGCATGCTAATCATTCCAATTCTTCCGGCAGTCCCTGCTGATGAAACCAGCACTGAAGATGCGCCGGTCTTATATAAATACTGCCTAAGTATCTGCGGTCCTTTAAGGCCTACTGCAATTGCACCTATAGATAAAATCATCATTACCATAAAGTTGTCTACCCCTGCCATTATTGAAATAAGTATCTGAAGGATTAAAAAATGAATAGTCTGTGTAAAAATTATAGCTATTGTTTCCCTTATCCAGATATTTAGCCCATCGCTGTTATTTATTACCGATAAGGCTACTATTGGGGAAATCAGTATTACTATTAATGTCTCTATATAGCGGATTGCAGCAGAAATTCCAAGTGCAAGGAGCGCTATAATAAGGATTAAAAATATAAGCCTTAAAATATTTTCTTCCTTAATAAGCCCCCAGGCTGACTGAAAAGAATCTTCAATTCTTGAAGTGTCAATTCCAACTTCACATATAAAATTTATAAGCGCATTATTTATTGGCAGAAAAACAAGGGTAACTGTTTTTGGAAGGATATAAATTAGGGCTCCTGCAAAAGTAATATGAAGAAAATATGTACCCACCGATTTCTCACTTTGATACATAATACCTGAGATTTGTCTAAAAACAGCAAGTACCACAAAAATAACTAAAAGACCTCCTGCAAAAAATTCTACTCCCCTTAGATAATCGTCAAAGTTAGTAAGATATTTGCCAGGCTCTGTAGGGTCAATTACAACCTGTGAGATGTATTTAAACATAAAATTTAGAAGACTTTCAATAACTTCTGCAACTGTATCCCAAATAGATGTAGATATTATTTCTTTTATCCAGTCAAGCATTTGCATTTTATATGTAGCCTCTCAAGAAGGAAAAGAATTAAACAGCAGACATTTTATTTATAACATAGGTTGCAAACCAGGCCAGGACAAAAATTCCTCCACCCATAATAATTGTCCTTTTTATATTTCGTATTGCTTCCTGCTTTTCTGCAGAATCTCCACTCTGATACCTGAAACCCTGTATTACAATAACAACCAGAGAGACAATACCTATCAATGTAAACAGCCATACCTTAACTTCATTTAAAATCCCGGCTATGGTATCAATATATGGCATAAATATCCTCTTTATAAATTATAAGTTTTAACAAAATCTTCAATTTGGCTGGTTAAAGAATCAAACATTTCCTTTAATTCTTTCTTTTGCTCTGCTGTTAGTTCTTCCACAGATGCATTATTATTTCTTAAATCTTTTATAGCCGATAAAAAGGGTTGGCAAGTGTTAATAATTTTGCTGAAAGGATTTTTTTTAGAACTCTCAATGAGATTTTTCTGGGCCAGGTCCAGCCTGTAGCTGCCAAATCTGCTTTTAACTTCTTTTGCAAGTTTTAGTGTTTTATCTCCGGAAAGTTTTTCTTTTTTTATAATTTCAGAAACCTCTAAGATCTTATCTTTATCATCTTTTAATTTCCTTAATGCCCTGCCGTGTTTTTCAGTCAGTTTTTTATCCCGGATATCCTTTTTTATTTCATCAGGCAGATCAAGAAGTCCAACAAGGTCAAGTATCCTTTGTTTTGATAGTCCAAGTTTTTTGCCTATCTGATTCCAGGGTAAACCCAGGTTTACCTTTAAAGCTTTAATACCCTCTGCCCTGTCAATGCTGTTTAGATCCTCTCGCTGCAAGTTTTCAATTAATGAAATCAGCATTACATCATTTTTGGATACTTTTCTGATCTGTGCCGGAACTGTCTTTAGCCCTGCCCGAGAGGCTGCTAAAAATCTTCTCTCCCCTGCTATTATTATGAATTTATTTCCCTGTGGACGGACTGTAATAGGATTTATAATCCCCTGCTCTTTTATGGAACTGGCTAGCTCGATTATGGTTTTATTGTCAAAGGTTTTTCTTGGCTGATTTTTGTCCCTCACTATACGTGATAAAGGTATATTTACAAGATTATTTGAATTACTTAAGTCAAATAGATCATCAGCTATTTCTCTTTTTTCTTCTTTGAAAAATTCTGAAACTGTGTCCTCTACACTTGTCTTTTTTCTAACCATCTGCTATAACCTCCTGGGCCAACTGGCGATAGGCACGAGCTGCGTCTGAGCTTTCGGCATATTCAAGTATTGAATAACCACCGACTGAAGATTCTTTGAATTTAACGGTTTCTTTTATGACAGTTGCAAAAACCATATCTGAAAAATATTTCTTTAAACTTTCAAGGACTTCCCTTGCATGGATAGTCCTTGGGTCATGCATAGTCGGTAGAATTCCTTTTACTTTTAGTTTTGTATTTAATTTGTTTTTAACTTTTTTTACAGTCTGATTAATGAGTATTTCTGCTCCCCTTAAAGCAAGGTAATCAGTCTCAACAGGAACAATTACTTCATCTGAAGCGGTCAGCGCATTTATCGTTAAAATACCAAGACTAGGCGGACAGTCTATTAAAATATAATCATAAATATTTTTAAGAGGCTCTAAGATATGCTTTAGTGTCCTTTCCCTATCCAGCATATTCATAAGTTCAATCTCTGCCTTTGAAAGATCTATATTTGAAGGAATTAGATCTAGATTCTTTATTTTTGTCTCGATGATAATTTCAGCGGTATTTATCTCTTCATCGTTGTTTTCTCTATTTATTGCCTCATACAATGATTTATCTAATTTTTTCATATCAACACCGCATACAATGGTAAGTGATGCCTGGGGGTCACAATCCACAAGCAGGACTTTTTTATTTTTTTCAGCTATTGCTGCTCCCAGATTAAGTGTTGTTGTAGTTTTCCCCACCCCACCCTTTTGGTTTGATATTGAGATAATTTTTCCCATCTTATATAAGTTTCTATCCTGATTAGAAGTTAAAAATTAACTGCTAGTTTTCTAATCAATATTATTAGTGTAAATACATAAATACTAACATAATGTTGCTTATACAACAATAAAGAAAATAAATATTTTCCTGTTAATTTAAAATCAGGAATTAATTTAGAAATTATTTTAAAAAAGATTATTACAAGTAGAATTACATAATAATTAAAATATAAAAAATTAACAACACCAGTATCAGCAAAGATATCTGATGTATCATTTAAAAATTTATATGAATTAGTATTGACGACAAAATTTGAAGGCAATATAATTGCTACGTTCAAAGATGACACAGATTTTAAAGCTTAAGGGCTCCTGATAGGAGTCCTTTTGGCATTTTATATGGTATTTGTTCGTATCTCTTCTTATTAATTTAAAATTGTATACATTTTGTAGTCATTTATATACAAATTGTAGTCAATAATTAATAAGTATTTATAAAAGATGTAAATTTTTAGAAACTATATTTTTATGCATCTTATGATATTTCCTTTACTTTTATTTGACAAAATAGCCAGATAGTACCAAAATTATTAATACTTATAAGCTGATTGTTCAAATGTTACATAAATTTAAATCCATTGCTAATAGTCTTCCATCCATGGTTTTCTATCTCTTACATGGTAAATAATAAAGCGCACTCCCTGGTTATCAGGCGGATTTAACCAAAGCATCCGTTCAAACACTTTTTCTGCCTCCTCAAACCTTTTAATCTTCCATAGGCATAGGCCATATCCGTGCATACATCTAAGAAACGGCCTGTTATCAAGAAGCGACCAGAGCAGTACCCCGTTAAAACCTTCAGGTAGTGATAGCTCCCCTATTTTTATTCCGACATTGTAATAAGTAATAGCTTTTTCGGGCCAGCTGTCAAAATATAAATTTCCAAGGTGTGCATGGGCATCAAGACATCTAAGATCTGAAATCAACTCATTCATTAATATGTCCTGTGCTTTGCCCGGCTCTCCAATATCTTTATAATATATAGAATCAAGTATGGGCCCATCAGCATCTAAATCAGTATCACCTGGAACTACCTGCTCCATTTCATAGCAGGGTCTTTTCCCGGCATTAATAATTGCTTTATAATATTCATCTGTCTCTTCTATAATTTGGTCATCTTCGTCATACTCTTCCTCAAACTCTTCTGCCGGGTCCCAGAATTCCCAGTCTGTTAGCTTGAGTGGTTTAAGGCCAAGTAAATCAACTTTGATTTGGTGATCAATAAGTTTTCCTGATATGTATTTACTTCCCCCAAATTCCCA
>CAYOLB010000404.1:0-3626 GCA_964404675.1 uncultured Atribacterota bacterium
ATGCCGAAGTGGCGAAATTGGTAGACGCACTGGACTCAAAATCCAGCGGGCCTCACAGCCCATGTCGGTTCGACTCCGACCTTCGGCACCATTTTATTGTTAATCAAGCTGTGTTTTCAAACCACACTTTCCCACGTTCCAAATAATCTTGTATTTCCCTGATTATTTCCTGATTATAATCAATACCGATATTTTCGTTAACCTGTTGGTGATATACTTTTTGTTCTGCCTTAAAATGAATAATCACCCTGTTCTGTCCAGGATGCTTTTTAAAAATTTCCTTTAAACCTTTTAACTTTTCTGCATCCAGACTATTTATGTCTGTTTCTATATGTAAATAGTGATAACTAGCAGGTTTATTATTTCTTTTTCTTGATTTTTTTATCTTATAATCATTAATAGGGATAATTGCCTCAGCCAATAATTTTATATTTAATTCTGCAGCATCCAGCCGTCCTTCTACTATTACAATATTTTCTTCTTGTATCGCATTTTTGTAATCTTCGTATGTTTTTGGGAAGACAATCACATCTACAGTACCTTCCAGGTCTTCCAAAACAAAATAAACCATCATATTTCCATGTTTTGTTGTTTTCTTCCTCATTCCAGTAATAATTCCTCCCAAAACCAGTTGGGTCTTATCACTAAATTGCTGTAATTGAGAAGAATCTGCATTAATGATTTTTTTCAATTTATCTTGATAATCATCCAAAGGGTGATGAGAAAGATAAAAACCAAGCGTTTCTTTTTCCATAGTTAAAAGCTCTTGGTCACTGAATTCATCGATTTCCGGCAAAGGTGGATTATCCTGCTGCTGTGATTCACTGTCATTGCCCATTAAAGCAAAAAGATTAGTTTGCCCATTTCTTTTTTCCCTTTGTATTTCATGACCCAAATCAATTGCCTTTTCCAGAACTGATAAAAGCTGTGCCCTTTTAAATCCAGTAGAATCAAATGAACCGCATTTTATCAGACTTTCCACAACCCTACGATTCATTGTTTTTGTGTCTACTCTCCTGCAAAAATCAAAAAGAGAAACAAAAGGGCCATTCTCAGTTCGTTCCTGAATAATATTTTCGATAGCAGCTCTCCCAACATTTTTTACAGCCTCCAATCCAAAACGGATTGCATCTCTATCAACAACAGTAAAGTCAATCAGGCTTTCATTTATATCAGGAGGAAGTATTTTTAAATTTATATTTTGACATTCCTTGATATATTTAACTACTTTATCGGTATTCTGCATAATACTTGTTAAGAGCGCTGCCATATATTCTACTGGATAATGTGCCTTAAGATAAGCAGTTTGGTAAGATATAAAAGCATAGGAAACACTATGTGATTTATTGAAACCATATCCGGCAAAATAAGCAATAAGATCAAATATTTCCTGGGCTTTTTTTCTGTCAATACCATTTTTGACCGCACCCTTCAGAAATAATTGATTCTGTTTTTTCATTATCTCTTTTACCTTTTTCCCCATAGCTTTTCTTAAAATATCAGCCTGACCAAGAGAAAACCCTGCTAATTCACTGGCAATCTGCATGACCTGTTCCTGATAAACTATAACACCATAAGTGTCTCGTAAAATGGGTTCCAGTTGGGGATGAAGATACTGTATTTCGACTTTACCTTTTTTCCTATTTATAAAATCGTCAATCATACCACTTCCCAAAGGTCCAGGTCTAAAAAGAGCCAATAGGGCTGTGATATCTTCAATATTTTTTGGTTCTAATCGTTTTACTAGGTCTATCATACCAGAACTCTCTAATTGGAAAAGACCACAGCAATCTCCCCTGGAAAGCAACTTGTAAACTTTTTTATCATCCAGCGGAATATTATTAATATCAATATTTTCTCCTCGAGTATTCCGAATAATCTTTAAAGTATTGTTTATAACTGATAAGGTTCTTAAACCCAAAAAATCCATTTTTAGTAAGCCTAATGATTCCAATTCTTCTGCTGCATACTGGGTAGATATTTCGCCTTCCGAAGTTAATTGTAAAGGGACAAAATTTGTTAAAGGCTCTCTTGATAATACAACACCTGCTGCGTGCGTAGATGCATGTCGGGATAGGCCTTCCAGTTTGGAAGATATTTCAATCATTTTCTTAACATTAGCATCATTTTCCATTCTAGTTTTTAGTTCAGGCTCAAGCTGTAATGCTTTTTCAATGGTCATCTTGGGATCCATAGGAATTAATTTGGCAATCTTATCAACCTGCCCGTAAGGTATCCCCAGGGCTCTGCCCACATCTCGTATTGCAGCTCTGGCAGCCATAGTTCCGAAAGTAATAATCTGAGAAACTTTATCACGCCCATATTTTTTACTGACGTATTCAATAACTTCCCCTCTACCTTCATAACTGAAATCAATATCAAAATCAGGCATACTTATTCTTTCAGGATTGAGAAATCTTTCAAAAAGTAAATTATAATCCAAAGGATTAATACTGGTAATATTTAGACAGTATGCTATCAAACTTCCTGCGGCAGAACCCCTTCCCGGGCCAACCATTATCTGATTATTCTTTGCATAATTCACGAAATCCCAGACAATTAAAAAATATGTAGCAAAACCCATTTTTTTTATCACATCTAATTCGTAATCCAATCTTCTGGTAATTTTTTCATCTACATTTTTGAATTTATTTTTAGCACCCTCATAGCATAATTGACGTAAATAATCATTATCAGTTAACTCAGCCGGGAGGTTAAATTCCGGTAGGTGAGCATTCCTAAAATCAATTTCAAGATTGCATTTTTCGGCAATTTTCACTGTGTTTTCCAATGCCTCTGGAATATCAGCAAAATGCTGTTGCATTTCTTCTGGTGTGTTAAAATAAAACTCGTCTGTGCTTAATCTCATTCTCTTGGGATCATCAAGATTGGTGGCAGTTTGTATGCATAACAATATGTCATGCGCTTCTCTATCTTCCCTATTTATATAATGGACATCATTTGTAGCAACCAAGGGTATTTGTAAAGAATGACCTAGTTTAATTAGTTCTTGATTTACCTTAATTTGTTCCGGCATAGTATTGTTTTGGATTTCCAAATAAAAATCATCTTTACCGAATATTTCCTGATAAGATAAGGCCAGTTCCTGGGCTTTTGTAAGATTATTCTGTAAAATCATACGTGGAATTTCACCATTTAGGCAGGCAGAAAGACCAATTAAACCTTCACTGTATTCTTTTAAGATTTCTTTATCTATTCTGGGCTTGTAATAAAACCCCTCCAAAAAAGATTTAGTAACTAATTGAAGAAGATTTTGGTATCCTTTTTTATTTTTTACCAGAAGTATTAGGTGACTGGGTGATTCTTTTTTGCCATTTGATTTATCTTTTCTGCTATGAGGGGCAACATAAACCTCGCAGCCAATAATAGGCTTTATCTGGTTGGCAACAGCTTCTTTGTAAAACTGTATTACTCCATACATAACACCATGATCAGTTAAGGCCAAGGCAGGCATATTGTTATTTTTTGCCTTGGAAATCAAATCTTTAATACGACATGCACCATCAAGAAGGCTAAATTCAGAGTGGACATGAAGATGAACAAAATTACTGGTTTCTGACATAATATTTCACTCACCTATATTTCTAAAAAAATGGAAAGCCTTC